>CAYTUA010000530.1:0-5600 GCA_964440855.1 uncultured Lentimicrobiaceae bacterium | reverse complement strand
CCACTTTTTATGGCCAGGCCGCTTCGAGGCCTCACTTGTGCTTCGCAGCCCACAGGCAACTCAATAAAAAGCCCGGTAGGCACCAGGGCCCGCTGCATGGGTTGCAAAACAATGGGTTCGTCCAACCAGGCGCGCAGGTCCATTCCTGCTGATGCAATGGTTTCGTATGTAGGCAAAGGATTCCCGGAATGGTTTACAATATTGATGTCCATAGATGTAGTTTCTGATTAAGACCGTGCAAAAATACGCATTCTCCCCTAACATGCGAGTTGGGTATTTATCAGAATTCGTTTATATTTGGTTCGTGAATAAGATGTCCGTTTTCAGCAATACTGGTCCCAGCCTCATCATCATGGCGGCAGGACTTGGCAGCCGTTATGGCGGCTTCAAGCAGCTTGATGCAATTGGGCCTTATGGCGAAAGATTGATGGATTATACCTTATTTGATGCCATAAATGGTGGGTTCGAACAAGTGGTAATGGTTGTTTCCGAAAGCAGCAAAAAGCTTATTCATGATTATTATAGTCCGCTTTTAAAAGGAAAAGTGGATTTTACAACAGTCACCCAGCCTAATGCAGGTCGCACAAAACCCTGGGGTACAGGCCATGCCGTGCTTTCAGCCAAAATGAAAATTTCTGGTAGTTTTGCGGTAATGAATGCAGATGATTATTATGGTCCGGAAGCGGTACGCATGCTAAGCACAACTTTAAAAGCCAACCAGCAACAAAATTACGCTTGCATGGTAGCTTATCCACTTAAGCGAACCCTTTCGCATTCAGGGGCTGTTTCGCGGGCACTTTGCTTGCATGACCGGCACCATATTTTGCGTTCAATACAAGAATACACCCATATCACAGCCGATAAAAACGGGTCTGTTTATGCCCAATCGGAAGGCAATCAAATAACCTTAGATCCCAACACGGCTGTATCCATGAATTGCTGGGGGTTTTCGAATGATTTTTTCGACCGGCTTGAAGAAGAATTTGAAAAATTTCTTTCCCGGAACCAAAACAATCATCAAGCGGAATTTTACTTGCCTGCTGCGGTGCAATCTGCTATTGACAGCAAACATTTAAGCGTTGAAATGCTGCACCTTGATGCAGAATGGTTTGGCCTGACACATCCCAGTGACCGTTCTTATGCCAGGGAGCATTTGCTCCGGCTTACCGAAAACAAACAATACCCTTCCCCCTTATGGACTTGAAAACTTTTACAGCCGTTGCCCATGCTTTTGGCCTGGATGAGGACAAACTGCAATTTGAAAAATTGGGTTCCGGACATATTCACCAATCCTATGTTTTGTATGACAAGCAAAGCAAGCAGGCTTTATGGGTTTTACAAATGTTGAATACCAATGCGTTCAAAAATCCGGATTTGCTTATGCGCAATTGGCAGCTGGCTATAAAAACCATTGAGGAAGATGAAAATGATGGGGGGCTGCTGGTTCAATTCAAGCATACTTTAAATGGAGGCAAGCTATATACCCATAACGATGGCAGCATCTGGCGTCTGATGCCATTTGTCATGAATTCGATCAGCCATGAATCATTCACATCAAGCAATCAGGCCTATGCTGCAGCCTATGCTTATGGAAAGCTTAGTGTTTTGCTTTCGGAAAGCGACCCTGACGACTATGAAGAAATTATCCCGGGCTTTCATGATTTACGCATGCGCCTGCAGCAATACGAGATAGCCTTATCCAGAACCGGCATGACAAAGCTGAAGCAAGCCGCCAGACTACTGCATTTGGCTGACAGGTTTGATTGGGTTGCAGCAGATTACGAATCAGTTGTAAGAGACGACAACATCAGGCTGATGGTGATTCATGGGGATTGCAAAGCATCCAATGTTTTATTTAAAAATAAAACAGATGAGGTCTTAACCATTGCCGACCCTGATACCATTATGCCAGGCTATTTCTTCTATGATTTGGGGGATATGGTACGTAGCATGGTTTGCATGGCCCCTGAGGATGAGCCAAATGCCTCCAAAGTTATTTTCAGGAATGATTTTTATGTGGCCATCAAAAACGGTTATCTCAAAGCAGCAGAAAAAATGCTGAATGAGCACGAATCAAAACTCATTCCCTTTGCGGGCAGCTATATGCTATATATGCAGGCATTAAGGTTTTTAACCGATTTCCTGAAAGGCAATGTTTATTACCCGGTTAAATATCCTGAGCATAATCTTGTACGCGCACGAAACCAGTTTTTATTGCTTGAACAAATGCAAGGCAAAGGTTGAATAATACAGGCTAAACGAAGCGATCGCCTTTTTCCACTTTAATATCATTCACAAACTGCCTGATTTGCTGTTCATCTTCCTTGCGGCAAATCAAAAGCGCATTGTCGTCTTCCACAACAATATAATCTGTAAGGCCTTGCAGAACAACCAATTTATCTTTTGGCATATTTACGATGCACCCTTTGCTGTCGTAGGTCATTACATTGTTTCCTACAACGGCATTTTCATGATTGTCTTTTTTGCGAATGTCGTATAACGAACCCCAGGTGCCCAGGTCGCTCCAACCAAAATCAACTGACATAACAAATACATTGGAAGCTTTTTCCATGACGCCATAGTCGATGGAAATGTTGCGACAAACAGAATAGGTTTGCCTGATAAATGCAGATTCATCATCCGTACTGTATTTGCCTTTTCCCTCCTTGAAGAGTTCATTCACTTCGGGAAGGTGCTGGTCAAAAGCTTGATTGATAGATTTGAGCGACCAGATAAAAATGCCTGAGTTCCATAGAAAATCACCGCTTTCGATAAAGGATTTGGCTATTTCGAGATTGGGTTTTTCAGTAAAGGTTTTTACTTTCTTGAGCTTGGGCAATGCGGGCAATACTTCTTCGTCCACAAACTGTATATACCCATAACCTGTGTCAGGCCGGCTTGGCTCCACGCCCAAAGTCAAAAGCCAGTTGTTTTGTGTAGCGGCCTGCATGGCGTCGAGTACATTTTGGGTAAAAACCTCCTCTTTAAGGATTATGTGGTCAGAAGGGGCAACTACGATAGTGGCGTTGGGGTTTTTGGCCAGGATTACATGATTCGCATAGGCGATGCAGGGTGCTGTGTTGCGCCTTGCAGGTTCGCACAAAACCTGTGTAGGTGCAATCCCGGGTAGTTGCTCCATCACCTGCTCGCGGTAAATTTCGTTTGTAACTATATAAATTTGGTCTGAGGGACAGATTTTTGCAAACCTGTCAAATGTCATTTGCAGCAATGTTTTGCCAATGCCAAGTATGTCGATAAATTGTTTGGGACGGGAGGTTTTGCTCATGGGCCAAAAACGGGCACCAATGCCACCGGCCATGATTACACAAAAATGATCTTTATTATGTTCCATAATGTGGTGTGTTAATGTCTGATTTCTTTGCCTGACAAATATAGTTAAACTTGGGGCGTGTACGATTATCGTTCCTGTTTTTATTGAGGCAAGCATTTTGCGCATTCCATTTATTGCGGTATAGCAATGCTTTTGCTACCCAATAAAATACATGTGACATGTTTTTTTAAACCATTAAGAAATTAAGGTTCATTAAGTTCTGATTGAATTTTAATTCTTCATGCTTTCATGGTAAAAAACTGAAACTTTGAGAAGTTAAATAGCAATAGAAGGCCCCGTCAATCTACGCAAAATCAAACATTATCAAGCGGCTGCACAGTCGCCAAGGGGTTGAAAAGATAGAGTCGGTTATTGTCCAAGCACAAGCATTTATATCTTTTGCGCATACGTTCCATTTTTTTAAAAACCCGTCCAGCAGGGATTCTGAACAATGCACCTTCGGGTAGGGTTTCCAGTTTGGTGCCTTTTTCTGTATGGGAGTCATATAGGCTGAGCACCCGTGAAAGTTCGAGATCAGAACCATTGGCCGCTTTTGCATTGCGTAAATATTTTTTCAGCGCAAGCCCGATATCTTCCGGAAAAATCTGTTGTTCAAAATAGGGTTTCATCAACTCACGAAAAGTAATTTTCCATTCTTTACCATGAGGCATAACCCGATTTCCAAACTGATTAAAAACGTGCAAATGTGCCAGTTCGTGCACAAAAACAATGAGGAAATTATAGGGGTTCAGGTCGTGATTGAGCGAAATACGGTGCGGACGGCCGTTGATGCCGGGCCTGAAATCGCCCAGTTTGGTATGTCGCTGACGGCTAATCCGCAATTGCAGCTTATGGCTTCTAATGCTATTATACACCATATCAACAGCCCCGGCAGGCAAATACTTCTTCAGCACCAGCTTATCCTCATCCATAAAAATAAGAGGTTGAATCGGTAAAAGCATGAATAGTAAGGCTCCAGGGCGAACAATCGCAGTTGCGGCTTTTCTTTTTCTTGTCAGGACGTAAAGGCTGCCTTGTTGACGAGCATGAAATGGCTACGAATGTCAAAGCCAGCAAAATATAACGGATGTATTTGAAATACATATACATGGTTCATTTTGATTGAGGAACAAGGCCGTAAAAGTACTAAAAAGCACAAAAGTAGCTGACACCTTTCACGGGCGTCATCTATTGAAATACCTTATAAGAAAACCAAACTTACTTATGAACTTTTCTGATAAATGCTTCAACCTCTGGAACACCACCCTGATAAACCAGGTAACCGTTATAAGGTTCGCGTGTGGTAATTTCATCATTTACAGGGGTTAGCATCAAACGCTTAACTTCGGCAGCATCGTTGGTTTGGCCAAGTGCCCAGCTAAGTTTCACCCAAGCCACTTCGGGCAGCATATTGCCTGCCGGAATAATCCCTTTGGCCATCATATCGCGGCCGGTATCATACACAAACATATGTACATAACCCCAAATGGTTTGCAAAGTCATATACATATGCACGCCTTTGGCATGCGCCCGCTCAATGGCCGGGTACAATTCCTTGTTCACATGGCCAAGACCAGTACCTACGATGACGATACCGCGGTATCCGGCATCTACCAAGGCATCAATGGTATCAGGTTTCATACCGGGATAATAATACAACATGGTAACCTCATCGCTGAAATAGGGCAGGATATTCACTTTTCTATCGTTGCGCCTTTTATTGTATTGCTTGTGAATGGGTGTGATTTCCTTCCTGTTTATCATGGCAAGGGGTGTGTCACCAATTGTACGGAATGTAGAACGGTAGCTGGAATGCATCTTGCGCACACGCGTTCCTTTGTGCAGCAGGCCGTATTCATCGGATGTGGGGCCAAACATACACACCATCACTTCTGCAATATCCGACTGTCCGGCTGCTTTCATGGCATGCATCAGGTTGAGTGCAGCATCAGAGCTGGGCCTGTCGCTTGAGCGTTGCGAGCCCACCAAAACTACCGGCACAGGCAGGTTTTGACACATAAAGGTAAGTGCAGCTCCTGTATGATGTAGGGTGTCAGTTCCATGTCCTATCACCACACCATCAATACCTTGTTCAATTTCGCGACCAATGGCTTTGGCCAGGGCAACATATTGCTTAGGTCCCATGTTCTCGCTAAAAACAGCGAAGAGTTTTTCTGTTTCAAGATTGCAGATATCAGCCAGTTCGGGCACAGCACCATACAATTCGCCGGGCGAAAAAGCCGGTATAACGGCACCTGTGCGGTAATCG
>CAYTUA010000529.1:0-9233 GCA_964440855.1 uncultured Lentimicrobiaceae bacterium | reverse complement strand
TTTGACCTTAAAAAACAAGGATATCAAGTTGTTGGAGTTGAGCAAACAGATGGCAGTGAATTGTTGCATCAGGCCAAATTCCATCATCCATTGGCCTTGGTGTTTGGTAATGAGGTGAATGGAGTTGATGAAAATGTGATTAAGATGTGTGACTTCTGCACCGAAATACCACAGTCAGGAACCAAACATTCGCTCAATGTTGCTGTTTGTGCGGGTGTAGTTATCTGGCATATTTATAGTCAATATCAGTATAATACGTAACTAAAACAGATAATAGACGTATAAAACTCAAAGCATTTGAAAAAATATAAAAAGGTGTGTTGGAATACAACATTTATTTGTTACATTTGCATAGTGGTTTGATGGGTTTACTCCTGACAACCTTGGTGTATGCGTATTGTGAATAAAATCAACAAAAAATATCCTAATTAAATCAGAAACTAATTAATCATTATTGTTATGAAAAACCGTTATTCTCTCAGTAGATTGGCTTTGATCGCTATGTTGGCGATTTTACCCATGACTTTCTTTGGACAGGCCGCTGACGGCCAGGAAAAATCAAAATCAAGCCACATTCCTTATTGGCATGTGTTTGGCGATATTGGTGCAGCATGGATGCATGCTGATTTGTCACAATACCTGAACAGGCCTGATTTTGAATATACCAAGCTAAACGGACGATTGGGTCTGGGCTATCAATTTGGTGGCGTGATTGGTGCCAATGCCAAACTCGAACGCGGATTCCTCGGCGGCGAAAAAGACTGGCGCAATGCAAAAACCGAGTACAATGATTATTATGGAGGTAGTCTCAACCTTACCTTCAACCTGATGAACCTTTTCGGGGATTATAATCCTGACAGGGTCTTTTCAATTGTACCGCATATTGGAGTTGGTCATATACAATACAAAGCCAAATCAGTAGAATTATCTACAGGGAATTTGATTCGTCATACCGGCTTTAAAGACAATCCTGGTTTGGATGCATCTGATGACGGCGATGGTATTAATGGTCGCATTGCGGTTCTAAACTTGCCTTTTGGTGCTGACCTCAATTTCAATGTGAGTGAAAAATGGGATATTTATGCTAACTACACGTTTAATATTGTAGATACTGACCGACTTGATGCCTATCCTGAGTGGAATGATGACAGGCCTATCATTCAGGGAAGGGATATGTTTGCTACACTTAATTTAGGTGCCCGCTTTAAATTTGGTGGTTCCAGCCTCAAAGGCATGGTAAACAATTTTGATTTGGTTACTTTGCAAGTTATTCCGGAAGTATTGGTTGAAAGAGGTGACTCAGTGGAAGTAACTATTCGTGGTACCTTCCCCCCAAAATATTTCGTGCCGAATGCAGTTATGAACTTCACGCCTGTTATTAAATATGATGGCGGTGCAGTAGCCATGCAACCAATCAACTTTAAAGGTGAAAAAGTAAGTGGTGATGCTACCCTGATCAGCTTCAAAAATGGTGGTTCATTTACCTACACAGGAAAAGTTCCATACAATCCAGGTATGAATATTTCTGAATTGGTTGTTGAGCCTTTGATTTATCCTTTCAAAGGGACAATTCAACCAAGTGCTGAGTTGGTTAAAGAAAACGAAGCCTTTTTTGTTGCAGACCAACGTAAACTGGCTGATGGTGTGATCTATACTTCAAAGCGTATCAAGGACAGCTTCAAGGGAGAACTTACTGATCACAAATACGAGAAAGAAACCATCATCACCAAAACAGCCAATATTTTCTTCCAGGTGAATTTGTTCAACCTGAACTGGAACCTGCCACTTAACAAGCTGGCTGAGAATAAAGAAGCACTGAAAGCTGTTACAACCGATGTTGAAAAAGGCTATGTGATTAAAGATGTTACCATTGCCGGCTGGGCATCACCCGAAGGTGAGGAAACCTTTAACCAGGGATTGTCTGAGAACAGGTCGAAAACTGCTGAATCCTACATGAAAAAAGTTTTCAGGGATATGATGAAGGCCAAAGACACAAAAGTGGCTTATGCAAAAGTGGATGATATTGCCTTTATGAAATCAGCAAACGGACCTGACTGGAATGGATTTATGAATGCTGTTGAAGCATCAAACATCAGGGACAAAAATGCGATCCTCAATGTGATTCGCTCAGCCGATGTTGCCAAACGCGAACAGGAAATCCGCAATATGATTTTGATCTATCCTGAAATTGAAGATCAGATTTTGCCTCCTTTGCGTCGTTCAATCATTAGTGTGAATACTTTTGAGCCCAAGTATACTGACGAAGAAATTGCAAGCATGTCAACAAGTAATCCGGAAGCTCTTAAGCTGAACGAATTGTTATATGCTGCTACCCTCACTGATGACTTGAGGACACAGAAAATGATTTATGCATCAGCCATGCAAATTCACCCCAAATGTTTCCGCGCTGTGGCCAATGCTGCAAACGTAGAAATCCAACTGGGTAACCTTGATGAAGCCAAGAAATTGCTCAACAAGGCCAACGGAATGTACGATGCTTCAGCTGAAGTACACAACAATATGGGTGTTGTTGCTGCTATGGAAAAAGACTTCGTTGCAGCCGAAACTCACTTCAAAAAATCAGAGCAACTTGGTGGCAATGTCAGCTATAATATGGGCATAGTGAATATCTTCAAAGGAGATTATGCAAAAGCCATTACCCAAATGCGTGCTGCCAATTGTGATTACAACCTCGGCTTGGCCCAAATGCTCAATGGTGACAACAATGCAGCTAAAACTACGCTGGATTGCACAGAGCAAAATGGTGCTGCTTTCTACCTGAAAGCTGTTATTGCTGCACGTACAAGCGATAAAGCCATGATGACCGAAAACCTGATGAAAGCAATTCAGGCAGATGGTAAGTATAAAAATGAAGCAAAAAATGATCGCGAATTCATGAAATATTTCAACGATCAGGACTTCATGAATATCGTTCAATAAGTTTTTTTAATTAGGATAAAAGCCCGGTTGCGCAAGTAGCCGGGCTTTTTTTATAGGATAAGAGATATAATTGATATTCAGAAGTGGAAGCAAATGGAATTAATTGCTGTTGAGCCGATTGTAATAACTTTTTCAAAATCAAATCATGCTTATCAGCATTATTATTTTTGCCCCTATTGTTAAAACGGATAGAATGAATAGGATTGAACAGGGTGGTTTAAAAGGTGAAACGATGTATGCCAACGGGGTATTCATCTTCCAAAATGGTTTTGATACGTTTGTAGTCCTTGGGTGACGACACAAAATCAAGCTTGTTGGTATCAAGAATTAAAATGCGCAAATCCCTTTGTTGTTTGATAAATTCAAAATAGCCGGCCTGAATACCTGCGAGGTATTCATCCTTTATTTTTTGTTCATAATTGCGGCCTCGTCTCCTGATATTCTCCTGCAATTTATCAACTTCCAGGTAGAGATAAACAAGCAGGTCTGGCTTGGGTAATGATGCTGTTATGAAGTTAAAAAATCGTGTAAACAAAGCCAGTTCATCTGGTGGCAGTGTATTGCGGGCAAAAATCAATGACTTAACAATATAGTAGTCTGAAATAACAAAGGAACTGAAAAGGTCTTGTGTGCCAAGCTGGTCCTTCAATTGCTGGAAACGGGATGCCATAAACGACATTTCGAGTGGAAAAGCGTATTTTTCCTGATCTTCGTAAAACTTTGGCAAAAAGGCATTGTCTTCAAATTGTTCCAGAATAAGCTTTGCATTGTATTCTTCTGCAATCATCTGAGCCAGTGAGGTTTTGCCCGCGCCGATTGTGCCTTCTATGGCAATGAAGTTGTTTCGCATACCCAACAAATATACAATGGTTTTTTTGCTCAGGCAATCAATTTGTAAGGTTTAACCTCTGATAAATCAACTGTTCTTTTCAGCAGCTCTGCATTGGTAAGTTTCAGCAAGGGATGGACGAATTCAGCCGCTATTTCCACCAATGGCAGCAAGGTAAAACGGCGCAGATGCAGTCGCGGATGGGGTATTGAGAGCAAGGGTTCATTGAGGACCATGGATTCATAATATAAAATATCGATATCAATCAATCGCGATGCATAGCCGGAGCCATAGCGCTCGCGCCCCATTTGCTTTTCAATGGCGAGGAGCTTGGCCAGCAATTCTGACGGAGTCAGCTCAGTTTCAATTTTAATAACCTGGTTCAGAAAGGTCTGATCCGCATCAAATCCCCATGGAGGGCTTTCATAAATGCTCGATTCAACCATCATACTTCCACAATCAGCGGCCAGCAAAGTCCTTGCCTGCTGAAGGTGGCGTGTTCTGTTTCCTAAATTGGACCCCAATAATATGTAGGCTTGCTGTTTCATTTCAGGGTGCAAAATTAAACCTTATCAACAAAAACGAGTGAAAAACACAAAGAAAGTGGCTCTATTTACACAAGAATGATTAGAAATTGGTATGAAATACTGAAGAGCAGATAGATAGAATTCAAAATTTATTGAAAAATATAACCTCCACTATACATTCTGTCCAGTAAGGATTCCAATTTGTTTCCATAAAGCGGGTCGGTAGCCCATTTGCCGGTCAAAGCGTGGAAATCGGGGGCAGAACCCCTTTCAACAAAACGAAACCTATTGTGCAAAAGAGGGGTGTTCAGGCTGTCGGTTGAACCATACGCTTTCAGGTGCTGAATATGTGCCCTGACGCCTTCTTCCATAGTTGAAAAAGTGAGGCCGGGCTCTTTGTTACCGGTAGCACCGAGTCCGCAATAATTAAACTGGCTGGCACATACATCACCCGTGAATTTCAGAAAGCCGGTTTCGAGGCACATTTGGCTAAAAGCTATATCGTGGTTTATTCCTTCATATTTAGCCTCTTGCACATATTTCTCTGCCAAAAGAATGGCTTCTTCTACATCAATACCCGGATTGTTAAACCACAAAAAACTGGCAAGCCGCTTAGCCGAAAGCTGGCCTGTGTCCATAATTCTGCCGGAATATTGCAAGCTGTTGAAATCGACAGGTCTTTTATGGTGAAACTTAAAACTAAGGTTGGGGTGAAAATATTTTTCTGATAGCCAAATCTTATCCTCAGCGAGCCATTCAAAGGGGCTTTTCACAGGTGTTTTGTCTGTCTCAAATACGGACATGCCAGCACCCATTTCTGTTGTTAATGCCTTTGCCAACAGGATTAACAAGATGAGCAGGGCTGACTTGGATTTGAATTGAAGGCGATTCAGCATGATTTGTAGGCGCATTTCTATTGAACAAAGATCAACACCTATCAAATACGTTTCATTTTAATTTCAATTATTTTTACACATATTTTTGTTAATATTGCTTGATATAAAAACAAGCCGGAACCCACTATGTTTTTAGGTAAATTATGGTCGGTATCGGACATAAACTGTTTTGAAGCGGACACTTTAATACCTGAAGCGATAAAGAAGTATTGCTGTAATAAACATATAAACAACAAGATAGCTCATCAGGTACAATTTGTGTTAATTGAGTATATCAGTAAAAAGTCAACATTATATTTTAACTTAAAACGAAAAAAATGAAACAATTTTTTAAATTCATGTTTGCCTCCGTAGCAGGCACCTTGTTAACCCTTATGCTGCTGCTTTTTCTAGCAATTGGCCTGATTTCCTCCTTGGTTTCCATGGCTGAAAAAGAAGAAGTTAAACTGAAAGAGAACACAGTTTTGGTTGCTAAGTTCGACACACCAATTGTGGATCGTACGATCCAGAATCCATTTGAGGGTTTTGATTTTGCCAATTTCAAATCGAACAGGCCATTGGGAATGAATGATATTTTGAAGAATATCGAAAAGGCTGCCGCTGACCCGAATATTGATGGCATCTATCTCGACCTTTCCGAAGTAAATGCCGGTATGGGCAATATCCAGGAAATAAGGGATAAAATGATGGAATTCAAAGAGTCAGGTAAGTTTGTAATTGCTTATGGGGAAAACTTTGGACAGGCAGCCTATTATCTGGCAACTGTGGCAGATCAAATCTACCTCAACCCGGATGGCATGCTGATGTTTAAAGGTTTTTATGCGCAGCTGGCTTTTCTAAAAAATATGCTTGAAAAAATTGAAGTTGAGCCGCAAATCATCCGTGGCCGCGACAACAAATACAAAAGTGCCGTTGAACCTCTGATGTATGAAAAAATGAGCGAAGCCAACCGGGAGCAATTGGAAACGGCACTCAATGGCATGTGGGGAAAAACTCTTTCGGACATCAGTGTGTCGAGGGGAATGAGTATAGCCGAGCTCAACCGCATTGCCGATGAACTTGAAATTACCAATGCCGATAAGGCCCTCGATCTGGGCTTTGTGGATGGATTGGCCTATAAAGATGAAATTCTGGCTATTTTACGCGAGAAAACTTCAAAGGAAGAAGATGATAAGATTGAATCTGTCGGCATAGCCCGTTATACCAATGTACCTGAAACAACCGAAAGCAAGAGCCGTATCCGCGACAGGATTGCTGTGGTTTATGCCGTAGGTGAAATTTCGGGAGGAGAAGGCTCGGAAGCTTCCATTGGGTCCGAAAGTTTGTCCAAAGCCATTCGGGAAGCCCGCACCAACGAAAAGGTAAAAGCAATCGTGATGCGTGTAAACTCGCCGGGGGGCAGTGCTTTGGCGTCTGAAGTTATCCGCCGCGAAGTGGAGCTGGCAGCTGCTGAAAAGCCATTTGTTGTCTCCATGGGCAATGTGGCTGCTTCGGGAGGTTATTGGATTTCGGCCAGTGCCGATTATATTATGGCCGACCCGAATACCATCACCGGTTCGATTGGTGTGTTTGGCGTTATTCCCAATATGCAGGGCTTGTTCAACAACAAACTGGGCATTACTTTTGACAAGGCTATGACCAACAAAAACGCCGATTTTGTGGATGTGATGCAGCCGCTCGATCCGTTCCAGCGCGAAAAAATTGAAACAGAAATCGTACGTATTTATGATGATTTCCTTGAACTGGTTGCCAATGCAAGGGGAAAAACTGTTGAAGAGGTGGATAAAATTGCCCAGGGCCGTATCTGGACAGGTACGGATGCCCTAGCTATAGGCTTGGTGGACGAATTGGGCGGTTATGAAGCGGCTATTGCCAAAGCTGCTGAAATGGCTGAACTTGGTGACCAATACCGTTTGTTGGAATTGCCCGAGCAAAAAGACCCTTTCCAACAAATACTTTCGGAAATGACCGGACAAAGCCGGGTGAAAATGTTGCAACGCGAACTTGGCGAGTACTACAGCTATGTGGAATATATGCAGCAAGCCGCTCAAATGCAGGGCATACAGGCCAGGTTGCCTTTCTTTTTCCAGATAAAATAATCAGGTATTTGCAATTTGAAGAAACGCTTTGGGATTCGTTCCATAGCGTTTTTTTTTATGGGATGAAATTGTACAAATGCTATGCAATTCCTAAGTTCTTCGAAACGCTTGTTTCCTATATACATAGCGTTTTATACAACTGGTGTGACAGCTCAGTATTGCGAAGCATTCGCTTCGCAACCCTATCTTGTAGCTTTGGCTACATCGGCATACTCATTTCAGTGAGTACGTTACTTTATTGGTTACTATATGGATACCTATCACACAGAGACGGTGGTGCTTTTAACAGTTGGTGTTGAAATAGAGGGTGTTTTGCATCCTTTAGGGTTGTTGCTTAAATAAAATCTAAAACCCTTTCAGGTTTTCCTGCAATTGTTTCGCCAACTCATCGGGATGTATGCCATGTTCATAGCCTTCAAGGGCATTTACCCAGGTACCATAAATGGCATTGGGCAATACAATCCACCTGCTGCCGAATTCCTGCTTTTTGTCGTCCGTAAGCTGCATGCGGTCGGTGGCTTGATCTGTATCAAAAGCAGCATGGAAATCGCCCAGGTTGTCGCCGATAAGCATGGCTATATGAAAAAGCTCGCTAACCATACGCCGCCTTGGTTCTTTGTCGTTGGCCACCGTTCGCATCAAAAGGTGCTCATCATCAGCAAAGGGAATGCCCATTTTTTGCAGGTTGCGCAAAGTAGCCTCACGGAATTCTTCTTTTCGGTTTGTAATATAGAAAATCGCAACTTGATTGGCTTCTGCATGCTGCAAAAAAGCAAGCACGCCCGGAAGGGGTTCTGCAACGGCCAATTCAATCCATTCAGCCCATTTTTTTGGGTAGCCGAACCCTTCTTTAATTGCTTGTGCCTGATAGGGGCTGTTGTCCAATACTGTTTCGTCAATATCCAATACAATGGCGAGTGGATAATCATGATTGGCTTCCAACTCTTTATCCAACTGCATGGCAGCCATATTGAAGGCCTGATAGCACAAAGCCCTGTATTCGGCAGCTTGCTGCTGGTATAGTGTGGCATACAATATGGGGTGCGGATGGTAATGGCTGTGGTCATGGTTGTGCTGGCCAGGTTGGCATGCTTGGAAGCCAAGAGCAATGGCAAGCAGAAGAATTAGCAGGTATAATTTACTTTTCATGGTATTTTTGATTATTGTGTATGAAAGGCGAAAATACCAAAAAAGCCGGACAGGGCCCGGCTTTTTTATAGATTCGCCATCAAATGCTTATTCCGATTTTAAGGAATAATCCATCGCTTCGTAGCGTTTGTATTGGTTATAACGCCAAAGGGCATTTTCTTCTGCAATTTTGCTCAGTGTGGTAGCTTCTCCCGGGAATGTTTTGCGCAAGGAGGAGAAACGTACTTCACTGTTGATATAATCCTGGAATTTGTTCCAATCGGGTTCCTTTGAATCGAGTTGGAAAGGGTTTTTCCCTTCTGCTTCGAGTGCCGGATTGTAGCGGTACAAATGCCAGTAGCCTGATTCAACAGCCAGCTTCGACTGTTCTTGTGCTTTGCCCATACCAGCCTTGAGCCCATGGTTGATACAAGGGGAATAAGCGATAATGACCGAAGGTCCGGGGAAGGCTTCTGCTTCTTTCAATGCCTTGAAATACTGGTTGTAATTGGCACCCATAGCCACTTGTGCTACATAGATATATCCATACGACATCATCATGGCGCCCAGGTCCTTTTTCTTTACCTTTTTGCCTGAGGTTGCGAATTTAGCTACTGCCCCAACAGGGGTTGATTTGGATGCTTGTCCACCTGTATTGGAATATACCTCGGTGTCCATCACCAGCAGGTTGATGTCCTCACCCGAAGCCAATACATGGTCGAGGCCGCCAAAGCCAATGTCGTAGGCCCAGCCGTCGCCACCAAATACCCAAATCGATTTCTTGACAAAGTATTGCTCAAGGGCCATCAGCTCT
>CAYTUA010000528.1:0-5642 GCA_964440855.1 uncultured Lentimicrobiaceae bacterium | reverse complement strand
TATTTCTTTGATTTTCATGGGGTTTCAAGTGTTCCAACCCGAATCAGAAAGTGCTGTGAGCCAGCAATTTCACATACAGTTTTTCTATATTTCCTTATTGGCTTCCCTGCTTTCGGTACTCTTTGTATATTTCTGGCAAAAACACCGCGTACGGTTTAAGTATCTTGATTATGTATTCGATAGTTTGAGCCTCTACAAAGCCAATGCCCAAAACAATGAGAGCAGAATAAAATACAGATTATGGATCAGCAGCGCCATGACCACCTTGTTGCCTCTCAGCATTGTTGTGTTTTACCTTTTCCTGAGCACCACAGCTGTAAAGGAAATGTTTCAGGAGCAACTTACACAGGAACAAACCATTGTGCTATTTGGCAAATACCTGCATTTTATTCAAATGACAGATTTTGAAGCAAGCGCACAAAACCTCTTCTATGTAAACACCATCGACAGCTTGCTCATGTTTGTTGGAATTTTTACAGGCATCCTTATAAGTATTATTTATCTGTTTTTCTTTGTTCATTGGACCACCCAAAGTATAGCAGTACCTATGGGCGAGATCCTCGGCAAAATGAAGGAAAGTGGCGAAGGTAAGCTTGGTAGGCTTGCCATTGTGCGCACACCCGATGAATTTGGCCGATTGGCTACCGGCTTTAATGAAATGGCTGTACGCATCAGTCGAAACATTGATGAGCTAAAGGAAATTACACAGGCCAACCAACGCTTTGTACCGGATGAATTTTTGCAATTGATGGGAAAGAAAAGCATTACGGAAGTAAGTTTGGGCGACCAGGTGCAAAAAACCATGACCATGCTGTTTATCGACATCCATGCTTTTACAAGTATTTCGGAAAGCATGAGCCCACGCGAAAACTTCAATTTTTTGAACAACTACCTCGGATTTATGGAGCCTGAAATACGCAAACATCATGGTTTTATTGACAAATTTATTGGCGATTCCATTATGGCACTTTTTGAAAACAAACCCGACGACGCCATCGATGCTGCCATCGCCATGCGACATAAACTTACCGATTTCAACCTTTTGCTGAAACAAACAGGAAGGCCGGAAATAGAAACGGGCACCGGCATTCATATGGGTAAACTTATGTTGGGAGTTGTAGGTGGCGAAAGCCGGATGGAAACAACAGTGATTTCGGATGCTGTAAACCTGGCCTCCCGCCTTGAAGGGTTAACGCGTGAATACAATGCCGGTATAATAATTTCAGCCAACACCCTGGAGCAAATCAATAACAAAGAAAAATACACCTACCGCTACCTCGACAAAGTTTTGGTGAAAGGCCGTAAAGAAGCAGTAAGGATTTTTGAAATTTTCGCCCCTGATTTTAACTGCCCTCCGTCAAGTTATATTGTTGCATACCATGAAGCCATTGAATTACTTAATGGGGGGGAATTTAAAAGGGCGCGTGAAATTTTTGTAAGATTGCTCCTTGAGTATCCTGGGGACTTCGTTGTTAAAAAACACAAACAACACTGCGAAAAAATGCTCAACGAATTAAACACAAACTAAAACGAAAAGCATGAACTACATAGCTGCACACGCTTTTGTGACCGAAACTTTGGAAAACAAACTCCCGCACCATTTATATTACCACAATCCAAGCCATACAACAGATGTGGTGCAGGCTGCCGAATCAATTGGCAGGCAGAGCAAAATCAACGATAGCGATTTATTGCTTTTGCGCACTGCAGCCCTGTTTCATGACACTGGCCTCATAAAAGACTACAAAAACCACGAGTTGGCATCGGTGGAGTTTGCACGTGAGCAGCTGCCAAACTTTGGCTATTCAGCAGAAGCCATCCATCATATTTGTGAAATCATAATGGCTACTAAAATGCCACAACAGCCCAAATGTCCTATTTCGGAAATATTATGTGATGCTGACCTCGATTATCTTGGTCGTCCCGATTATTTTGCTGTGTCGCACAAACTGCGTTTGGAATGGATGTATGCCATTCATTATGAAGATTCATTGCTGGAATGGTACCAAAAGCAACATGATTTTCTTTCTTCTCATCAATATTTTACTGCTGTTTCGCGCAGTATACGTGAAGAAGGAAAGCAAAATAATCTGCGCCAAATAAATGAATTGCTGGGTATTAGATAATGGCTAAGGATTATTGGCTATTTTTGTATAAGTGACAAAAAAACTTCGCTAAAAAACACAATAGATGATACACCGCATCAAACGTTTTAAGGACAAGCACCCGTTTTTATTTATAATGGCTATAGCCCTGTTCATCAGGATGGTTGCTGCAATTTTTTCAAAGGGTTTTGGCATTTACAGCGATCATTTCCTTGTGGTGGAGCCAGCCCAATCGCTTGTAGATGGCATTGACTACCACAAAATACTTCCCTGGACACCCGGAAACGATGGACCAACCGGACATGGTTTTTTCTACACCGGTTTTCACTATTTGCTTTTTCATTTGATGCAATTTTTCGGCCTTTTCGACCCCCAGATAAAGATGTTCCTGATTCGTGGCATTCATGCCTTTCTGTCGTTATTGGCCATTTCATTCTGCTACCGGATTACCTCTCTGCTAGCCGAGCGAAAAACAGCTTACCGCCTGGCGCTGCTTTTGGCCGTTTACTGGTTTATGCCCTTTGTAAGCGTTCACAACCTGGCCGAAGTTTTTAGCATCCCGTTTATCATGTATGGAACATTGATTATCAGTCGGCAGGAATTGATTCGCCGGAATGATGAACCCGGCTATCACATTTCCTCTTTTATGGTCGCTGGATTCTTCCTCGGCCTTGGCTTTTCGGTTTACTTTCCAACAGCCCTTTTCACCCTTGGTCTTTTTATTGCCTTACTGGCCTATCGCAACTGGAAAGGTACTTTGTCATCTGTAGGCGGTTTTTTAATGTCTGTTGTGATTTTCCAGGGAGGAATCGATTTCATTATTTGGCGCATGCCTTTTGCTGAGTTTTATGAATACCTGACGCTGTTTTTCAATAGCAAAAGTGTTACCAACCCCGATTTATTTCAAACAAACTTGCTGTTATATTTGGTATTGCTAATACCCCCCATGAGCCTGATGCTGGTTTTTGGATTTATCAGGGAGTGGAGACGACACTTTTTGCTTTTTTTTCCGATTCTGATCTATATCCTTATGATGTCGGTTTTCTCGAGCCGCTCGGCAAGTGTTATGCTTCTTGTCATTCCAATATTTATTCTTTTGGGGTTAACAGGCTGGGATAACTTCATAGCAAAGTCCACATTCTGGCAAAAAAACAAAAAGCTGCACACCTTGCTATGGGCCGGATTTTGGATGATCAACCTGCCCCTGCTGTTTGTCTTTTCTCTGTCGTATCCCCACAAAGCACGGGTTGAATCCATGTCGCATTTAAAACAATACAAGGGCATAGAAAGTGTTTGGGTGGAAGATACCCAAGCAGAAAACACAAAGTATATGCCTGCATTCTATGCCAGGCAATGGCCTGAGATTGTTTATATTCATGATAAGGGTGAAGTGGATTCGCTGCTTTTTTTAACGAATAAGAAAGGCTCAGAACAGCCCGCTTTTGTATTCTTTTTCCAAAAAGAAAATCTGGATGAAAGACTTGAAAATATGCGTATGTATTTTCCGGAATTGGTGGAAGAAAAGCAATTCAAGCCCAGCTTGATGACGCGTGTGCTGCACATTGTTACGCGAAGACACGAAAATGAATATATTTTTGTTTACAGAAATCAAGCGGTGATACCACAAAAGGCGGGACAGTAATGAATGCAGCGGAAGCGAAATCGAGGATAGAACATCTCACAAACGAAATAAACAGGCACAACCACTTGTACTATGTTTTAGCTCAACCAATTATATCTGATTACCAATTTGATATGATGCTTGAGGAGCTTATCCGGCTCGAAAAGCAATATCCCGAACTGCAAAAAGCTGATTCGCCTTCGCAAAGGGTTGGTGGCGCGATTACCAAAGATTTTGAAACCGTACCGCATCGTTACCCCATGCTTTCTTTGTCCAATTCGTATAGCGAGCAGGAAATTATTGACTTTGACAACAGGGTAAGAAAAGTAGTTGGAGACGAGGTAACCTATGTGTGTGAGCTTAAATATGATGGGGTGGCCATCAGCTTGCTGTATGAAAATGGCATACTGAGCCGTGCAGTTACCCGAGGCGATGGCAGCAAAGGTGATGATGTTACGGCCAATGTGAAAACAATCAGGAGCATACCACTTCGTCTTGAGGGCAACTATCCGGAAAGTTTTGAAATTAGGGGCGAAATTTTCTACCCCATGGAGAGCTTTCGCAAATTGAATGCCTCGCGCGAAGCTGAGGGCCTCAATTTGTTTGCAAACCCACGCAATGCTGCTGCAGGCACACTCAAAATGCAGGACTCAGCGCAGGTGGCCCAGCGCAAACTTGATTGCTGGCTTTACTACCTGATGGGCGAAAACCTGGCATTCAATACCCATTATGAAAGTCTGCAACAAGCAAGGAAATGGGGATTTAAGGTGTCGCCCAATATAGCCATCTGCCGCAACATCCATGAAATCTTTGAGTTTATACACGACTGGGATACAGAACGTAACAAGCTACCATATGATATAGACGGCATCGTTATCAAGGTAAATTCTTTCTATTTGCAACAAGAGTTGGGCTTTACTGCCAAATCGCCGCGTTGGGCCATTGCTTATAAATACAAAGCGGAAGAAGCCAATACCCAATTGCTGGGGGTCGATTTTCAGGTCGGCAGAACAGGAGCCGTAACGCCCGTTGCCAATCTTGAGCCAGTTTTGCTGGCCGGAACAACTGTGAAACGCGCCACTTTGCACAACGCAGATATTATTGCCCAGCTCGACTTACATGAAAAGGACACTGTGGTTATTGAAAAAGGTGGGGAAATTATTCCCAAGATAACATCAGTGCTCACCGAACTGCGTCATGCATCTAGCCAGAAAATCAGTTTTGTTGAAAATTGCCCCGAATGTGGAACGCCACTGGAACGAAACGAAGGCGAGGCAGCCTGGTATTGCCCCAATCAGCAGGCCTGTCCGCCCCAGATAAAAGGACGGCTTGAGCATTTTATCAGCCGCAAGGCTATGGATATAGACAGTTTAGGCGAAGGAAAAATTGAATTGCTTTTTGACAATCAACTGATTCATAATCCAGCGGACCTGTATGACCTGCGCTATGAAGATCTTTTTGGCCTTGAAAAGATCATTAAAGCTACTGATGGTGGAAACGACCGCAAAGTGAGCTTTCGTGAGAAAACCTCACAGAATATCCTGAAAAGTCTTGAACTTTCTAAAAAAATACCCTACGAAAGGGTTTTGTTTGCCCTGGGCATCCGCTTTGTGGGCGAAACAGTTGCTAAACGTCTGGCAGAAGCATTTCCCAGCATTGAGCAACTCATGCAAGCCGACCGCGAGGCATTGATGGCTGTGAACGATATCGGTGAGAGAATTGCCGATTCGGTAGTTTCTTTTTTTCAACAAGACGAAAATCAATTAATTGTTTCGCGATTAAAAGCGCATGGTCTGCGGTTTGAAGCTGATAAAACTTCCCTTAGAATCAGCAATTCGCTCGAAGGCAAAAACATAGTTGTTAGTGGAATATTTACCAAGTTTTCCCGCGACAAGGCCAAAGAAATGATTGAGCAG
>CAYTUA010000527.1:0-6841 GCA_964440855.1 uncultured Lentimicrobiaceae bacterium | reverse complement strand
TGCATATCCCTGATATGGTTATTGCTTCTTTGCCTGTGCAACAAGAAAACAACAGAATTGTGGGCAAAACAATTATCGAAAGTGAGCTGAAAAGCCAGTTCAATGTAACGGTGCTTGCCATCAGGCGTGGCAAAAAATACATCACCGAAATCAAGCCGGATATGCGTATCGAAACAGATGATATGCTCTATTTATTTGGCTCTCCGGAAAATATTTCGAAAGTAAATAAGTATCTGATCTGAAAGTAGTTTAATTCGAAATTTAAACTGTTTTTTACTGATAATCACTATTGTCCGGCTAAAAAACGTGATAATTATGAACATCCGCGCGATTGTATTGCGTGGTAACGAAAGAAGAAAACTAAATTTTATATCTTCCTATTCATAGTTGCTCTATGTTCGCCACGCGAGAGGCCTCGTATAGTAGCCGGTTGGGAAGTATAAATATACCCCAGCATGAGGGAAAGCAAATTTAATACCGTTTCGTCTTTGGAAGTTGGTATTGAATTTATATATTTGCCTAAAACAAAACAGCATATGCAACACCTGCTGATCAATTCCATTGAAATACCTCACATTATCCTGTTTATTATGCTGTTGGTATTTTTCTACCTACTTTTAACCATACCTGTCGGGCTTTGGTATTTGGCGAATGTGTCTGGAATTATGATTACCATTTTTGATATGCTCTTGATGCAGTGGAGGAAAATACCGGCAAAAGACATTCTATATTTCCTGATCAAGGCAAAAAGGGAAGAAATAGCATTGAGTTTGGATGAGGCCCAAATGTATTTTCTGGCTGGTCTCGATCTTGAGGCCCTGCTGGATGAGTTGCTTCAGGTAAAGAATAATGGCTTTGATGCACCTGTTGAATTGGCTGCAAGTGCCCAATTGGATGGTATTGACCTGACCGAGGCTATTCGCAAATACAACAAGCAGGAAAATTGAGTTTGACCCAATACATTTTCGATCAATAATTTATTACAAAAACTAAAAACCTTAAAAATGGAAAACCTGACAAACCCAAATGCCGAAAACAATCAATTGACATTGAACCCAAGCACCGAACAACACCTCGATGAAACAATCAAATGGACCAAGTTTCTGTCAATAGCAGGTTTTGTAATGCTGGCCATCATGGTGGCTTTTCCTTTTGTATTTATGACGCTAAATCTACCCGATGATTTTGATGGCTTTTCCGGTATTCATTTTTTACCTATGCTCCTGTTAGTGCTTATTTACTTTTTCCCAATCTATTATCTTTTTAAGTTTTCTGCTGAGGCCCGAGCTGCACTCAGGTTGAAGGATGAGGCCTTTTTAAACAATGCCATGAAATTCCTGAAGATGCATTATCGGTTTATGGGAATTTTGTTGATTATCGTCCTGGCAATTTATGCTTTGGTATTCGCCGCATTTATCCTTGGACTGATAGCGGGGTCGGTCTTTGCCTAAATTGTTTTATGCCTCATCATGCTCAACGAGGACGCCTTCATAGCACCAACAATTTAAAATCAAATACATTAAGACACCCCTGAACATTCGATTCAATTCTTCGTTTGAAATACATTACCATACCCTAATTTTGTAAAAACATGAAAACAAAAATGAAACTTACATTGCTTCTTCTGATCACAGGCATTTCCTTTTTAGGCATCGAAAAAACTGAAGCCTGCACACGCGTGGTGTACAAAGGACCCAACGAAACCATCCTGACCGGACGATCCATGGATTTCTCCATGGAAATCCCTGCAAACCTTTGGGTTTTGCCACGCGGCATAGAACGCAGTGGTGAAGCAGGTAATAATTCTGTGCAATGGACTTCAAAATATGGCAGCGTTGTGGCCAGCTCGTGGGACATTGCCTCATCCGATGGCATGAATGAGAAAGGCCTGGTAGCCAATATGCTTTGGTTGGTGGAAACCGAATATGCACCCTTCGAAAAGGATGGCGAAGAAACCGGCCTGGCTGTTTCGTTGTGGGCTCAGTATATGTTGGATAATTTTGCGACTGTGGCCGAAGCTGTTGAGTCCTTTTCAAAGGCTGATTTTGTTGTGGTTAGTGATTTTATACCAGGCACAAACAAATTCACCACCATTCACCTTTCACTTTCTGATCCTTATGGCGACAACGCCATATTTGAATACGTTGCTGGCAAACTGGTGATTCACCACGACCACTCCTACACTGTAATGACAAATGATCCGCCATATGCCGAGCAATTGGCTGTTGCCAAATACTGGAAGGGTATCCCCGGAAAAGTGTTTCTGCCAGGAACGAACAGTTCATCTGACAGGTATGCTCGTGCTGCCTTTTACATCGAATCAGTTACCCAAACCGATAATACACAAGTAGCAGTAGCAGCAGTTTTCAGTGTGATTAGAAATGTTTCTGTTCCCTATGGCATTTCCGTTGAAGGCTTTCCCAACCTTTCCACCACGCGTTGGCGAGTGGTTTCCGATCAGAAAAATCTGGTGTACTATTTTGAAAACGTGCTAACGCCCAACACATTATGGGTTGACCTAAAGAAACTTGATTTCAGCAAAGGTGCCGCTGTTAAGAAACTCAAACTCGACGAAGGTGAAATTTATGCAGGAGAAACCTCCGGCAAATTTATTGAAACAAAGCCCTTTCAGTTTTATGGTTTATAAGTAGGGAGCCAAAATGCTAATTCAAATTACTCTCTTAACCATTAGAATATGAGTAAAAAAAAACGGAGGCTTGAATTGGCCTCCGTTTTTTTTGAACTTATAATTCTGTTTACTTGATCAGTATTTTAACAACATCTTGCTGCTCAGCTTCACCTGTCATCAACAGGTAAACCCCTGCTTTCAGGCCATTGAGTTGCAATTCCATTGTTTTGGCTGTTATCCGGCCTTGTAAAACAACAGTACCGTTTTGGGTGCGGATTTCGTAAGCTTGATTCAATAAAGCTTTGTCGCTAATTATTTTTACGCGGTCAGTAGCCGGGTTGGGGTAAACCGCCAACCTGCCTGATGTCAACTCATCAATGGCTGTAATAAACCTGAAATTGGCGATCAGGGTGAGGTCGCCCTCGGGCATAATGATGGTGTTGGCAGGCTCTTCCGAAACAATGTTTTCTTCGGAATCGGTCCAGTTTATGAACTCCCAGTTTTCATTGGGTATGGCATCCACTTCAATCTCATCTCCCGGATAATATGTTCCTGCCCCAATAACTTCCCCTCCCTCTACGGGAGCAGCACTCAAACTGAGGTTGTAACTCATCAGCTCAAAATTGGCTGTGATTTCCAGATCTGTTTCAGGCATCACAAAAGCATAGGTAGCTTCAGAAGAGAGCGGATCACCCAATTCATCGGTCCAGTTAACAAACATCCAACCATCATTGGCTGTTGCAGTAACCATAACATCTTCGCCTGCCTCATATTCGCCTTCGCCGGTGAGTTCACCACCTTCTTCGGGGTTGGCAAGGAGCGTCAGGTTAAATATTTCAGGCACATTGCAGTCGGATGGGATACCACCATGCAATTCAACCTTGGAGCGCAAAATAGAGATGTTTATGGGCCAGATATCTTGCTCGGCTATGGATTGGTCTGGTTTGATAATAATAACAGTGGGATAGGCGCCAATACTATAAGTTGAGTTGATACTGCCACCTGGTGGATTGGCAATCTTGATGGACTCATAATCTGTATAGGGCGGGTTCAGCAACTGTGCTTGTGAGTGGTTTGTGCTGATGATCATAAAACGTACATTGCTGGTGTGGCAGCCAAAATACGTATAGCTATCTTGCAGAACAGGGTAAGTCTGCGTACATGAAGGTCAGTTTTGCATGGTGAACATGATCACCACAATCTTGTCGTCGTCGAGGTAGTCGAACAGGGTGTGTTCTTCCCCGTAAATGTCAGTTGCCGTAAAATCAACGGCTTGCGTTAGCGGGGTCTGGGCTTGAAGGAACAAGCCACCAACCATAAAAAACGCAAAAAGCATAAAGAGTTTTTTCATTGATTTGGATTTTAGTTAATATGCCACAAAGAAAAGCATTTTTGGTATTTTATCCTCAAAAAATAACAAAGTCTGCGATATTTTTTTAATAAAGGAAGCCGAACATCCACAAAGGAATTCGTTGGTTGATGCCTATTTCAATGCCATCGGCAGCTACCCATGCTAAGGAAATATCCTCAATTTGTTTTATTGATTTTTTCCTGCCACCTACCTCAAAAACATAGGTGTTGTCAACTAAAAAATCCCCTTTATTTGGAATATGCAAAACGTGACCACTATTAAGTAACTGATTCATAAAGAACGTTTCTCGTATGGTTCCTGTATCGGCATTGGTAGGTGAAAAAGCAAACATTAAATTGGGGTTGTTCAGGTAAATCTTCTCGGGTTTTGCTAACAAATGTAAGCCCTTAGTTGCTGCATTCAATGTTTGGATAAGTTGGGCACGGCTGAGTAAATCAAACAATTTTAACAATGTTGGCCGCGAAACTGCAAGCAAATCGGCAAGCTTTTGTGTGTTGGGTTTAAATGGAACAGTACTTGATATCACATACAATAGTTTTTTCATTTTACTCAGTGTGTGAAAATCTATCGGTTCGGCAGCAGGCACATCAGTATCAATAACTTGATTGATGGTAAATCGTAGTTTTTCGTGATAAACATCCGTCCCTTCAATAAAATAAGGATAGTAACCAGATGACAGGTATTGTTCGAAAAAGGCCAATGGACGAATTTTGGAAGTTATCTTCTCTGCAATGCCTGTATGGTTCTCAACCAATTCTACCATATCAAACGGTGCAAAGTCCAAGGCTCCCGTAAAAAGCAAATACTCCCGGAATGACAAACCAAATAAAAAGTATCTTACCATCCTGCGGCTTAAATCGGCCTCCCCTTTTTCAATTTCAAGAATGGATGAACCAGTAATCACTAAATTGAGTTCAGCATAGGTATCATGAATTTGCTTGATTTCTGACGACCATCTGGGATATTTATGTATCTCATCCAAATACAAGTACTTGCCCCCCATCTTATAAAACTGATCAGCCAGATCGATCAATGAGTTATTTGTAAAATATATATGGCTTACGTCAACATACAATACTTCCTTCGATGGCCGTGCATAACTATTCTTGATGTGTTGCAACAACAAAGTGGTTTTTCCTACTCCCCTTGCCCCCAGAACACCAATAAGCCGGTGATTCCAGTTTATCCTGCCTGCCAACGAACGGGTGAATTGCATAGGTACATTTCGAAGTTTGATGGCGAAAATCTCAAAAAGCTTTTCCATATCGTATTTTTTATTTTACAAAAATAGAGTATTTTGTTAATCAGACTTTACAATTTTAATGTAAAAGTGTTTTTCCTGATTAACACATTCAAAGCTTTAGGGAGGATACTTTGCATTTTTGATGATTCCAGCCAGCACTTATCCAACGAATCTGATAGTTCAACAGGAGTCCAAATAAAATGGCACATGGGAAAACTAGTAGCTAAAAATCTATTGAAATACAAATGTCAATAAATGAGGAAATCTATTTATTTCTATTGGGATTACTTTATGTATATTTGGTATTGCAAATCGGATGTACCAAACCAAAACAATTAATCATGAGAAATCTTTCATTAACCATCACATTGTCAATACTATCAATTATAGTCTTGTCACAAAACAGCTTTTACATTGGCGCAGAAATAGGTGGAGTTTTGCAGAGGTACAACTATGAAAATGAGAAAGGTATCTCATCAACCCAAACTTCCATTCCAGCAATTTTGGGTGGGTATTTTGGTTATACATACCATTCGTACAGCATCGAAACAGGATTTTATGCCCTGTATCAAACTGTGCCCTTGCTTGATTACAATACCCTTACTTTTGAGGTGAGCAAATCGACAACTGAGTATATTGGAAGGCAAGTTTGGCTTATTCCTGTCCGCCTCGGAAAAACATTTTTAACAACTGGTAATAAACTGTTTTTCAGGCCTGAGATTGGCGCAAACTTGAGTATCTATAGCAGTTACAATGAAGAAAACAATTTTATCTCCTTCCTTCCACAAACCGCTTCCGAAATGTTAAACGAAGGTTATTTCCCTTCGAAATTTGTACTGGGTATTGAACCTGGTGCTTCAATTGGATACCGCTTTAACGAGAGAGCAGCTATTCATCTGAGGTGCAGTTATATGATTGACTTTACCGAAGGTTATTATGAAGAGTTAACCCATTTAAGGCCTTATAGTGTAAAGGCAACAAGAACAATGAAAAATACGGCACAGCTAAAGATTGGTTTTACATTTCATTTTCCCCGACCTTAACAGCTCCAAACCAATACTATACCAATTCAAGCTGACCTGAATTTTCAGCGACCACCTCCCCTATTACCATGCTATGCATGTATCCTGCTTGTTTCAATTCATCAATCATGCGCAGGGCATTTTCAGGAGGGCAACATATCAGCAGCCCACCCGAAGTTTGGGCATCCATCACAAGCATTTTTTGTTCATAGGATATTGCTGCATGAAACAGGCTATGCGCTTCCACAAATTCCAGGTTGCGGAAACAGGCACCGGGAATACAGCCCAGATCGAGGAGCGGCGCTACACCTTTAAAAACAGGCAAAGCTGAAGCCTTAACACGCACCCCTACACCGGAAGCCTGCGCCAGTTTCAGGGCATGGCCTGCCAAGCCAAAACCTGTGATATCGGTAGCGCACTTCACCCCAAATTTATGCATGAGGGGCACTGCCTCTTTATTTAGCTGCTTCATACTATCCAAAACAGCTTGGTAGTCAGCATCCGACACTTCGCCAATACGTTTTCCGGCCATGATGATTCCGGCCCCAATGGGTTTGGTCAGCAGCAATACATCG
>CAYTUA010000526.1:0-4183 GCA_964440855.1 uncultured Lentimicrobiaceae bacterium | reverse complement strand
GCCTTCGAAAAAAGTTTCGTAGCTATAACCAGTAGTTGGGATTCCGCTGGCAGTAAGTGAACCAGGGATGGAGGCCACCATCATCTCAAATGAAGGAAGTCCATCTTCATATGTGGCACTTCCGCCGCCACCGATCGGGTTAAACCCAAAGGAAACGGCCAGTTTATTCTTTTTGTAAGCCACATAAGCAGAAGGAAACAAGGGTGCTGAAACACTGCCTTCGAATGAATTTCTGTTCAATCCGGGAAAAGTGGTTGAAACAGTACGCATCTGGCTGATAAATTGATTGTTCAGCGAAATATGGAATCCGTCGCGCATTTGGGTTAATCCGGCAGGATTGAAATAGGTTGCATCAATACCAAGAGAGGCATCCCTGGCGGGATTTCGGATAAATGAAGCACTTTGGTTGGTGTTTGTCACAATGCCACCGGCCATCAATGCCATAGCTAAAAAGCTGAATGATAAAGTAAAAAGTGTTTTTCTCATAACGGTTTTTTATTGGTTAAGTCCGGCTAAAATATGTTAAGTTTTCGATATACAGAAATTCTGCTGTTTTTTTTCACAACAAAGGCCATTAGAAATCTTTAATTAGCAAGTTGGAAAACATCTAAAACCGTATCCTTTTTTGAAACCTTGATGGTACTTACTAAACAACTTCCTCAATTGTTAACTGCGCCGCCCAAATGTTTCTACAAGTATTGAAAACCTGAAGCCAAACCATGCTGAAATTCCCACAATGATTCACGGAAAATGTAAGTATTATGGGGGCTATTGTATCAACTTCGCTACAAATGACTCTCTCACTAAAGCACATACAAAAGAAAGAAGATTGCTTGCTGTGGCAAACTGCTAATAAATGGAGATTTCTCCCTTCATTACCTGTCATTTCGACGATATTATCAGCCTTAGCTGAAAATGAGGAGAAATCTACCATTTTTTAAACTTGTCTTTCATCTGTGTATTTTTTATTTTTTAGTGGTCAGATGGAATCGCCAAAAGAAAAATATTCATGTAAGTAGGTATGAATATTTTTTCTTATGGCTTATTTCATTTACTCTTTGTTTGGCTCTATTTTTTTCTTACTGAGGGACTATCTACTCCATAAGCCTATGTGGTTCACTAACAGCATTTAAGTTTAACCAAGCGATTTATTTCTTATTGCCCGCTCGAAATGCCAATACTTGATTTGCCAGCTCTTCCAAATCGATCGACTCCCCTTTGATGATGATATCGGCCTGGCTATACCAAATATTGCGTTGTCGCAAATGACTCGTTATATATTCAAGAAGCTGTTCAGGAGCTGTTTTATCGCGCATGAGCGGGCGTTTTCGTTTTGATGCCCGAAGTCTGTTAACCAAGGATTTGGGGCTCATCTCCAGGTAAACAGTTGTCCCGGATTGCTTCATCCATTCCATATTGTCGTAAAAGCACGGGGTGCCCCCACCGGTAGAAATCACCACATTGTTTAGCAATACGGTTTCTTTGAGCAAACGGCTTTCAAGCTTGCGGAAAAGGGGCTCATCGTACTTTTCGAAAAATCGGTTGATATCCACCTTAAATCGTTGTTCAAACAGCTCGTCCAGGTCGAACCGCATCAATTCCAGCTTTTTAGCCAGTTTCTCCGAAACTGTGCTTTTGCCTGAACCCATATAGCCGATGATGTAAATCCGCATGCTGCCAGCTGTTTGCAATTACTTACGTGCAATAACCTGTTGCACAGCAGCCACAATATGTTCAGCATCCAGCCCGTAAGCCTTCATAAGCTGGTCGGGAGTACCGCTTTGCCCAAAAACATCTTTCACTGCGACCATTTCCATTGGCAATGGCAGTTTTCGTGATAGCATTCCTGCAATGCTTTCGCCCAGGCCGCCAAATTGCTGATGCTCTTCGGCAGTGACAACACAGCGGGTTTTGCTTACTGATGCCAACACAGCTTCCTCATCCAATGGCTTAATGGTATGCATATTGATCAACTCAGCATCAATCCCCTTTTCCTTCAGCATTTCGAGTGCTTCGATGGCTTTCCAAACCAGATGGCCAGTAGCGATAATGGTAACATCTTTGCCTGGTTTTAAAAAGGACGCTTTGCCAATTTCAAATTGTTGGTCCACCGGTGTGAAGTTGGGTACCTTGGGACGGCCAAAACGCAGATATACAGGCCCTATATGCTCAGCGATGGCGATGGTGGCGGCCTTGGTTTGGTTGTAGTCGCAAGGAACAATCACCGTCATGCCCGGCAACATCTTCATCATCCCAATATCTTCCAGTATCTGGTGGGTGGCACCATCTTCCCCCAGTGTAATACCGGCATGTGAAGCACAAATTTTTACATTTTTGCCTGAATACGCTATGGATTGCCTTATTTGATCATACACCCTGCCTGTCGAAAAATTGGCAAATGTACCTGTATACGGGATATAACCCCCAATGGTGAGGCCGGCAGCCATGCCCATCATATTGGCCTCTGAAATGCCAGTCTGAAAAAAACGCTCCGGGAATTCCTTGGCAAAAGCACCCATTTTGAGCGAGCCGATTAAATCAGCACACAAACCAACCACGCGGGGGTTTATTTTACCAAGTTCATATAATCCATCACCGAAACCTGAGCGTGTATCTTGTTGATTTTGAATTTTAAAGTCCATTATTTTCAATATTTTGAATGTATCAAGTGCTGTATTAGTAATCTCCCAAGGTTTCTTCCAGCTGGGACAAGGCATTGGCCAGTTGTTCATCATTGGGCGGAATACCGTGCCACTTGTGGCTTCCCATCATAAAATCAACACCCTGGCCCATTTCGGTTTTCATAAGCAGCAGCTGTACTTCGCCTTTTCGGGCACTCTCTCGTGCTTGTTGCAAAGTGGTTACCACTTGCGCCATATCATTGCCATTGAAGGGAATTACTTTCCAGCCAAAGCTTTCGTACTTGCCTTGCAAATCACCCAAAGGCATTACATCGTCAACGGCCCCATCAATTTGCTGTCCGTTGTAGTCAATGATGGCAATCAGGTTGTCAATCTTGCGCGAACCCGCATGCAGGGCAGCTTCCCACACCTGTCCTTCCTGCTGTTCGCCATCGCCCATCAGCACAAAAACCAGGGATGGGTCGTTGTTGAGGCGTTTGGCCAGGGCAGCACCAATGGCTACTGACAAGCCCTGCCCAAGCGAACCGCTGGCCACGCGCACACCCGGCAATCCTTCCAAAGTAGCCGGATGACCTTGCAGACGTGAATGAATTTTGCGGAAGCTGGCCAGCTCGCTCACCGGGAAATAACCACTGCGGGCCAGAGCACTATAAAAAACCGGGCTGATATGGCCATTGGAAAGGAAAAATAAATCCTCCCCTTCCCCATCCATCGTAAAATGACCGGGCTTGTGGTTAAGTTCGCTAAAATACAGGGCGGTAAACAGATCGGTACAACCAAGAGAGCCACCCGGATGGCCCGATTGGCAGGCATGTACCATGCGCACAATATCGCGTCGGATTTGGGTGGCAATACGCTGCAGTTCTTTGATTTCAGGCATTAGATTTGAATTGGTTATATAACTTCAAAACACACTTAGAGTCGTTTTTAACAAAGCTGCAAAAGTAAGGATTATCAAACAGTATTTTTGATAGATGCCACTTAATCAAGAAATATTTAACTGGATTTCCAAATGTTTATTTTCATTAAATGGAAGCTATTTAGTTGTATATTTGGATTTTCTTGTTTTTAACATCATTTGGTTTTACATTAAAATTTAACCCATGAACAAATTTCTTATGCGTATTTGTACGGCTTGTTTTGCACTTATTTTATCAAGCGGAATTGCTGCCCAAACAAATTTTGAGAAAGGCTATATCATTGATAGCGATGGCGATACAATTACAGGCCTGGTTAACAACAGAAAATGGGATACACATCCTGATAGAATTGCCTTTAGGGAAAGCCGCGAATCAGCTGTAAATTGGTTTACACCTGACATTATTAAAGGATTTGGAGTAGGTGATTTGGTTTTTATTAGTAGTGTAGTTGAAGTTGATGTTAGTCCGCACAAATTGCATGACCTTGGAACCGATTCACAGTTTGTATTAGATAATATAGAAGCGTTTTTGCAAGTAATTGTGCGTGGGGATAAAAGCTTATTTTTTCACAAAGATAAAAACAGCAAAGAGTATTATTTCATCGAAAGAGATGGGAAGATT
>CAYTUA010000525.1:0-3747 GCA_964440855.1 uncultured Lentimicrobiaceae bacterium | reverse complement strand
GGGTGTTGCCTTGAAAGCCATGCTGGAAGAAATTTTTCATGTGCCGGTTTTCATCAATAACGACGGGGATTTATTTACTTATGGTGAAGCCATCAGTGGTTTTTTACCTTATGTGAACAGTCAACTTGAAAAGAACAAGAATCCCAGGCGTTATCGTAATTTATTGGGGGTGACCATGGGTACGGGCTTTGGAGGAGGTATTGTCATCAACGGAAAGTTGCTATTGGGCGACAATTCCGCTTCGGGTGAAATCAACCGCATGCGCAATTTAATTCATCCTGAAAGCAGTGTGGAGGACAGCGTTTCAATCCGTGCCATCAAGCGTGTTTATGCCAGGGAAGCAGATATCAATAGTGAAAACTGCCCCGAGCCACATATTATTTACAAAATTGCTTTGGGCGAAAGTCAGGGCAATCAGGATGCTGCGATAAAAGCATGGGACGAACTCGCCCGTGCGGCTGCCGATGCCATTGCCAACGCCACCACACTGGTGGATGGCCTGGTAGTGATTGGTGGTGGTCTTTCGGGTGCTTATCCGCTTTTTTTGGACAAACTGGTGAAATATATGAACCAGTCCTTTATGGATAAGCAGGGCAAATTGGTTGACCGCATGGAGATAAAAGCCTACAACCTTGAAAACGAAGAATCCCTTAAAGTTTTTTTGCAAAAATCAGGTGGAATGATCAAAGTGCCTTTCAGCGAGACGGAGGTGTGGTATGATCCGGGTAAAAAAACTGGTGTAGGGATTAGCCAAATTGGAACTTCTTCGGCTGTGGCCATTGGAGCTTACGCCTATGCGGCACAACAACTTCAGGCTTGATATTTATGGTATTACTTAACCATGAAGGCATTAAGTATAGCCTGAAAGAATCTTTAGAGGTCCAATTTTATTACAAAGAATTGTATCCACTGTAAATCAAAAGCTCTTAAAATCCCTCTTCTTCTGAAACCTTATACATATCAATATCAATGTATTCGTTTACTTCCCAGGTGTTCGTCTTATTATCGTATAACAGTTTTTTTACGGATGCCTGGATGCGGATTTGTCCATTGCGTTCTAAAATATTCCCGGTAAAAGTTTGGGAGTTGGTGCCCAGGCTAATGTAATAAGTATTGTCATAAGTGCCTGTGAGGTTTACGGCAAACCGATCGACCAGGCCGGTCAATACACGAATGCCGTTATCGGATCGCTTACTAATTTGCAGATAAGCCGACAGATTGTGCTCAGCTTCATCTGCATCTACATGCACATAAGTGGCAAGGCCTTCGTAGTGTCCCTCAATATCATCAATGCTGCAGGTGGTGCACCAGGGCCACTCCTCTTTGTCCTTTTTGCAGGACAGGCTAATAGCCAATAGAACCAGAATTAAAACCAGCTTTTTCATACCACAAAAGTCGGATTTTTATGCTTACAACGAAAAGAGCAATTCAATGCGTGCCCAATGATAGGGGTCGGCTCCGGCGAAATAGAAATTGCCGGGGCTGAAATATTCCCACAATACATGTCCTGAAAGCTGCTTTGAAATAGCAAACCCCATTTTTGCAGTCAGCAGATGCCCCCTGTCTTTTCCATTTCCACTCAGGAAATCGGTAGTTGCTGTTTGCTCCATGGCGAAAAGCCTGTAGTAGTGAAGCTGAAGGATAACGGACTGTCCCAGATCAAATTTACCCTGAATATTGGGTGCCAGCATATTCGACCAATAGGCAATGCGACCTTGGTTTTCTCTAAGGCTGGTATAGATATAGGATTCGCTCCATTTAGGCCAGCGCCCGAAAACAGGCTCCCAAGCTTCGTGCTTGCCGGTTGACAATTTGTTGCCACTCAGCAAAAAAGCGCCGGTTTGAACTTCGATGGGGATGATTTTTTTGTGCTGCCCGGGGAAATAGCTCAGGTAGCTGTAACCACCATAAGCCGTTCGCTTTTCGGCACCTATCAAACCTGATTGAAAAGCTGCTTCCAAGGTGAATGAAAGTTGGTTTGAGATTTTTTGTTTTAGCCTGCCCCCATAGGTTTTGATATCCGATTGAGGTACCAAGCGGGTACCATCATCTTCTATTGTTTTCCACACAAAATAGACATCCCAATTTGATGCATCTGCCTTTCCGGTGTAGTAAATTGCCATTGCCTTTTCAGATTGCTCAATCAATTGGTAAGAATGAGTGCCCTGAAAAACCGGGTCAATATCCTGGCCGTTAAAAACAGGAAGCAGCTTTTCCTCTTTGGGCTGAACAGCAATAAATGCACTTACTTTATGCTTTTCAGATAAATTCAGATCGTAACGAACAGCATTAAAATAAACTGATCGCGACCCGTCAACCGGATGGCCATCCCAAACAATGAAACCTTCGCCAAGGAATATATTCTGCCGGCCCACCGTTAGTTTACCCCGCAAGTACTTCTCTGATTGGTAGCTGAAATACAATTGGTCAAAAAACACTTCATTCCAATGAAAAGAGGCGTTTGAAGGAGTAAAAAACTTGCGGAACTCGTGGGTGAGTTTGGCTTCAAAAGTGAAAGTTTGATTGGGTTTCCATTGCAATCCTGCCGAAGTGCGGTGTCGTGTGAAGTGCTGGTTTGTTCCGCCATTTTTATCCAGGTCAATGGCATTGTCCCAACCCACCATACGAAAGCGTTCGCTGAAGGTAAAACGCAAGGGGGTCACCTGTCCAAGCAAGTTGTTGCCCCATAAGATTGGCAACAACAGGCACAAATAAGATAAGAAAATCAGCCGTTTAACCATTGTATCGAATTTGAATTGTTATTTGCTGAACCACTTCAATTCCACAAAACTAACCAATGGATTAATCACCAGAGAAGCCATCATGCCGATGGTGCCTGCTTGTGGCGAAGGCATGCCTGTGGTATAAAGTAAGATGCACAAGAATAAGCCAATAAGCCCGGAAGAGAGTCCCCCAATGCGTGTTACGTTTTTGTTGAACAGTCCCCAAACAAATGGTCCCAGGAAAAAGGAACCAATCGCTCCCCAGCTTACCCCGAGGATGGCCACGATCGAATCAAAATTCATATAGGCCAACATCACGGAAAGGAACACAAAAAAGGCACTCATAAAACGCATCAGGGCTGTAAGTGATTTGTCGGAAGTGTTTTTATTGATAAAACCGGCATAAAAATCCTTGGCAAATGATGAACTACTGATCAAAACCAAGGCAGCTAAAGTGGACATGGAAGCCGAAAGGATAAGCAACAAGATTACGACTGCCAGCGCCTCGGGGATGACATTGGTCAGTAGTTCGGGCATCAGGCGGTCGGCAATGGGCTGCCCATTAATAAAGGCTTCAGGCGACGCTTCCGTTGTGATGAAAATGCGCGTGGTTGAACCTATAAAATAAGCTACACCTCCAATCAGTATGGCAAAAAAGGTAGAGGCAATCATGCCAATCCTCACCGACTTGCGGTCGCGGATGGCATAAAATTTCTGTACCAATTGCGGCATGGCAAAAGGTGCAATACTGGTTAGAAATACCAATGAGAATAAAGGCCAGAATCCGGGAGGGCCTATTGCCGCTGTAAGCTTGGGCTGAATAGCGTGCAAAGAGGCCGTAATATTGGCCAGCCCACCACCTTCTTTCAGTGTGCTGAAGAACAAGATAATAACACCCAGGGTCATGATTATGCCAAAAATAAGATCGATCCGGGTCATGGATTTATAGCCGCCCAGCACCAAATAAATAGCTGTCAATAAGCCCATAAATAATAGGGCGTAGCCATAATCAATGCCAAAAGTG
>CAYTUA010000524.1:0-6140 GCA_964440855.1 uncultured Lentimicrobiaceae bacterium | reverse complement strand
GTCGAACTACAATAATCGGAGGTTACTGGGTGTTACTCGTCGAATTCTATAAATCGGAGGTGGCTGAGCGCTTGCCCTGAGCTTAGCCGAAGTGTAGCCGAAGCCCCGACTTCCATCGAAGTATCCTTTTTTCACCGGTGCCTTCGACTACGCTCAGTCATCTGGATTCTTGTCACTCGCCGGTGCCTTCGACGCTCAGTCATCTGGATTCTTGCATCTCGCCGGTGCCTTCGTCCTAGTCACCTGGATTCTTGTATCTCGCCTAACTATAATAATCGGAGGTCACTGAGCGCTTGCCCTGAGCTTAGCCGAAGTGCTGACTTACAAGCGATTCATCTTCTATTGCCGGTGCCTCCAGAAATGAACTTGTATAAACATTCCGCGCTTCGCGCACAGCCTCACAGCCTCACAGCCTCACAGCCACTCAAACTCAATTCAAAAGAGTAACTATTTTGATTTTACTAATTTTGATTGCAAATGCTTTTGCCCATCTGTAACCTTTATAAAGTAAAGCCCATCAGGATAACCGGCTAGTGAAACGGTTTCCATCTGCTGAATCCTGCCCCTGATTAACAGTACGCCAGTAGTGTTGTAAATTTCATAAAACGCTGATTTGGTTGTCGCTTTGTATGCTATTGTTATGGATGTGCTGCTCGGGTTGGGATAGATCAGCAGTGTATTGTCGCTTGCCTCTATGTGGTTTTCTTCAACATTCATGATAAAATCTTCACAGGCATTTGATATGTTTGTATTAAAAAACTCCCGGATATCAGCAATCTCTTGTTTCAGCTTATTTACACTCCCGGTTGGCCAGCTATTTTCCATGTCACGGGTATATACAAATGCCAGGTCAAAGCAGATGCTTTCACCCGGGTTAATGGTCCCAATTTCAACTGTGCCTATTCCTTGTTTGTCATCAGGAACATTTGGCCCACCATAATTGGCAGTGAACTCGTGCCAGGCTTCAGGATCGCTTATATCGCCCGGATAGTGATGTTTAACCACAATGGTGTCCTCAGCTGACTGTGGATAGCCGCTATTACCATACACGATTGGGCTGCCATCTTTCCAAAAGCCTTGCAAAAGATTATAGTATTGTTCAGCAGTTTGTGGTTCGCCCATCCCCCCAGACGAATTATTATTACTCAAAAAAGATGTCAGCGGCTTGTTTAGAAATGTAATTGCTTGTGCCGGAGGCAACTCGCCATATGTGCCAGGGGAACCATTACCATCAATTGCGGTTCCGTTATATACATAATATGAATTTAGCAGCGTGTCGCAGCCAATATAATTATCCGTTGAAAAGCCAAGCACGAAATCAGAAAAAGTACCCAAATACACATTTCGGTAGGTGTTTGATGATTTATTGGTGATTTGGTAATTCATGAAAAGTGTATTGTTAAGTGCTTCAATTTCAGTAGAATTAAAGCCATAGAGCATTCCTTTCACCTCAAGGCCCAATGGGTTTCCCCCGGACTCAGTATGCGTTAAGTGATCATTAAAAACAAAAAACTTAGCCTGATCGCCTCGCATGATAGGATAATCACCAAGCTCGGGTTCATAGAAGCTGTTGTTGTTCCGGTCGAAAAAAGGTGCAATACGCGCACTTTGGCCTATTAATGAATCGCCGTTTCCGGGCCAGTCAGCGATTTGCTGATCCATTGTATAACCGGCTGTTTCCCAGTTTTCAATATGCTGTTCCACAACTGTTTTGTCGAGGTGCCAAACCTTATTCCACTTTTCCTGATGTGCCAGGAAGTCAGCATGATCAGGGGTTAATGGGCCTTTTTTGTAGTCGCTTCCTATTTGAAGGAACCGTTCTGCTGCCAAATGTAATTGGGCTTGATCACCATCACCATGCATACCCCCGATCCAGAGGTTGTTTGAAAACAATGTATGCGTACCCTCACCAGCCGGCACTTCGAAATTTAAATCCCTGATAAGGCCTCCGTCGAACGACAAGCGACCGGCAGCTGATATGGTGGTTTTGATGTTGTTAACATGCATATAATTAAAGTTATCCCACATTTCAGTTGATGCCCTGTTAAAACGATAAAGATTATTAGGGATAAAACCGCTTATATAAATCTCATTATCAACGAGGCTTATAAAAGCTTGCTGAATTCGCACATCATATAAATAAGAGATATCCTCTTTCACCATTAAAAGGGCGGATACATCACTGCTTCTAACGGAAGCAAACACCAATCCATCAGGGGATACTGAAATTGACGGGACACTTTGGTTTTCATTTAAGCTATATATGCCCATGTCCTTGTAGTCATATAGCACATCCTCTTTAAACAAGTGTAAACCGTGGTTTCCATTGCTGCCAATCCAGATATTGCCATGTGCATCATTGGCCAGGCTGATGATATCAAGCCCTGAAGTTGATGGATAGTTGGTCCAGGTCGTCTCATCAAGACTGGATAATCCCGTTGAAGTTCCTACCCAAAGTGTTCCACTTTCATCAACAGTAAGTGCCTGTACCCTATCACCGGAAATATTGGAATTTCCTGTGTCATAATACATCCAGTCGCTGTGGAACTCGTCAAGCACTGTTAACCCCAGACTGGTCCCAATATAAAACCCACTGTCCTCACCATGGAATACCGACAGAACATCGTTGGAAGGTATACCCATGCTTTCTGCATTCAGTAAAAACCACTCACCGCTGTTATAAATTGATAGGCCTCCGGGAGTACCAACGTAAAGCGTATTTCGATCGTAGGCCAGGCATCGGATTCTGTTATCGGGCAAGCCGGAATTGTGCCGGTTAAATAATTCCCATTCACCATCATTATACCTGTAGAGGCCGCCAATTGTATCTGGCAAATTTTCAGTAAAACCACCAATACCAATCCATAGATTGCCCTGATCATCGCTAATCATGGCATTTTTGAGTGAAAAAATAAATGGGTAGCTTAAATTTTCAGGAATTCCAAGATCCGTTAAGCTTTCTTGGGCAAGGATCTTTTGATTGTTGCTAATAAGCACTATAGCTAACATCAGCATAATAAAATGTAGAAGTTTTTTCATAATAGGTAGGTTTTTGGTTCAAATATTAAACTGCAAGATACAATACTATTCCTCTATAAGTCAATTCAAACAAGTTTTAGGTTTGATTTCGAAAGTTATAGGTTTTTATATAATTGGAACATATGTTTCGCAAATTTGCTTAGTTTCGATATGTACTTGTAAAATCATTCTGTGCTTTGCTCAGTCACCTGGATGCTTGCATCACGTAGAGCTTCAAAAATCTGAGGTCACTGAGCGTGCCCTGAGCGAAGGCAGCCGAAGCCAGCCGAAGTGCCGACTTACAAGGGTTTTTCCTCCTAACACCGGTGCCTTCGCTCGGTCATCAGGATACTTGTCATTCGCCAAGCTTCCATAATCGCAATTGGTGAAGCTAAGATTTCGTCGAACTTCCAAAATCTGAGGTCACTGAGCGAAGTCGAAGTGCCGACTTACATGGGTTTTTCCTCCTAACACCGGTGCCTTCGACTACGCTCAGTCACCTGGATATTAGTCATTCCACGGTGCCTTCGCACAGTCACCTGGATTCTGGCTGCTCGCCGGTGCCTTCCACTTCGCTCAGTCACCTTTGTTTCCAGAGATGAACTTGCAAAATCATTCTACGCTTAGCGCACAGATTCACAGCCTCACAAAATAATCGTCCTCAAACACACTGACTCATTTACACTGAGCCGAAGTGCAGAATCACAGTATAACTGCCTCACAAATTACTCTTTCAAATACCGGAGTTCAGCACGATAGCTGCTCGTATTCCCGCATTTGTCTTTAACAACAATTTCAAATTGATTGCTTCCATTTTGCATACGCTCATCAATCTCATAAAACAACAAATTGTTTTTGGGATCGTATTCCATCAATATCCATTGGCCGTTCAGCGTGGGGCGGTAGCTATCAATACCCGATAAATCGTCTTTGATTTCGATGCGCAGTTGCTTTAATAACGAAATATCAGCACCATTTTTGAAGTTTAATGCACGAATAACCGGCTTGGTGGTGTCGGCCATCACAACGTATTTTCCCAGGGCACGGGCACGGGCTAACAGCTGATTGTTTTTCCATTCCCCGCCGATGCTGCTGGGTTCTTTTCCCTCTTCCAGATAGGCAATCAGCAGTTTGTCCGTTGCGATGGGGCTGGGGTAGGGCCTGATGCCCAGATCGAAATAGCTGTGTACCGGAATGCCGGGGTCGCCCAAGTTTACCACATCCGAAAGCTTGCTGCTGTCTGCTTTCGCAAAATGATGCAGCCTGATATCGCGGTAAAAAGCATTGGCAGCGAAATCAGCAGAATATGTTTCTGATTTTAGCTGAACTGCATTTCCGGCGCTGATTTGTTGGCCCCCTTCCTTCAATGTTTCGATTTTTGCAGAAACTTCAGCAGCTTCCACGCCCAGTATGCTGAATGGCAGCCGCGACACATTGCCGTGATTATCGGTCACCACATATTCCCCCTGATGTGTTTTGCCGGTTTCTACCACAAAAGTGCCCTTGCTTTTGGGGCCGTGATAAAGCCCCAGGCGGTTCATCTTGTCCACTTCGCTGCGTATGATCCTTTGCTTGTGGTTTATAAAATGGGCATAATCTATAAAGCTGTTGATATAGCGCGTTTCGTCAAAAGAAAAGCGGTCGGCCCGGAAGCTGAAAACAAGTGTTGAATCAATCAGCAAATCAATGGCATACACGCCGTTTTTGTTTGGAGAATCGTTGTGGGTGTCATAAGTGCTGATGCCGAAGGCAATTTCGCCCGACGCCTTGATCAACGCATGGTCCTTCACGCGATGCTGTTCGCCCCAGCCTTGCACTTCGTACACTTTGTAATTTCCCTGTCCGTCGATGGTGGTAGCTTTTCCCACAGGATACACCGCCAAGCGGCTGATGACCGGCCGGATATAGTCCTTTACCTTGAAACCAAACTGCATGGGATTCAGAGGGTGTTGCGTGGCGGCATCCCTGATTTCGAAATGCAGATGCGGCCCGCCTGAAGATCCCGAATTGCCAGAAAAACCAATTAATTCCCCTTTTTTAACCGGAAATTGGTTAGCTTCAAAATAGAGGTTCAAAGCAAATTTTTCTAAAGAATATTGTTGCTCTTTGATGTGCCGGGCCAGGTCGCCGATAAAACTTTTCAGATGGGCATACACGGAGGTGTGCCCCGTTTTGGGGTGGTTGATATAAACGGCCTTTCCAAAACCTGTGGGTGAAACAGCAATCCGGCTGACATAGCCGTCTTCAATGGCAAACACCTTGTGGCCTTCGCTTCCCTGGGTACGAAAATCGACCCCCGAATGGAAATGTCCCGAACGCAGCTCGGCAAAGGTGCCCGAAAGAAAAAGCGGGATGTCCATGGGAGGGCGGTATGGCTCTTTGGTATTGTTTTGGGCAGCCACATTTTGGTATCCGGTAAAGGCAAGCAGCAGGCTGGTAAAAACAAGTGTCAGTCGCATATCAGGGATTGATTTTTAAAATAATTCAACTAAGGAAGCCATATGGTTGATTTGGTAATCAGCTGCTTCAAATTCGCCTTTCAAGCCTTTTTCATTGAAAAACACAGTGGCCATACCAGCCTGTTTGGCGCCGGTGATATCCTTTTCATACAGATTGCCCACCATCAGGCTTTCTTTGGGCGCAAAGCCTGCAAGCCTGAGCACAGCCTGAAAAAAGCGTACATCCGGCTTTTTGTAGCCCAGTTCCTTTTGGGAGTAAAACTGGTGAAAATACACATCGGCACCCACGCGGGCCAGGGCAGCCTTCATTTCGACAGTGTCGGAATGGTCGGCACTGGTGGCAATGATGCAGGTGTATTTTGGCGACAGGGCTTTAAGGGCTGTTTCGGCACCAGCCACCCAGGCCACTTTGTCCCATTGCGACATGGGGCCGGGCAGGTCAAAATCGCGCATAATGGTATCGCCCCAGTCGAAAACGATGGCTTTAATGTTGGAGGGGATTTTCATGCTGCAAAAATAAGCTTCTACAGCGAAACTTAGTGATTTTCCGAAAAAGCTTGAAATTATTGATTCGCACTTTTGATTAGGGATTCAATAAAATAATTCAATTCCAATATTTCACACCGGCAACAAATACAAAAACGCGAAGAAATGCGAGATGCT
>CAYTUA010000523.1:0-4441 GCA_964440855.1 uncultured Lentimicrobiaceae bacterium | reverse complement strand
TGGTTGTGCTGGCCAATTCCATGCTATAAGCTGCTGACCATACAGCAATGGCCAGCATCAACAAGGAAAAAAGTTTTCCGCGCGGGGCGTAGCGTGGCCGCCAGGCTTCGATGGCCAATACTGCCGAAACAATTACCGGTAGCAGCAGCGACAATGAAAGAATGTTTGGTTGAATAAATAATGGCAACATCATGAATGGATTGTTGGTTATATAGCAAAGGTACTTATTCAGATGAATAATTGCAAGCCCTAAAAAAATGATTGTAAATTAGCCTCAAAAATATAACACTTGATAAATGATGAATGAACTGCAGGAAAAGATTGAAAGAGTTTGGAACAACAGGGCCTTGCTCACTGATGAGGCATACAGAAACACCATCGAGGAAGTAATTGAATTGTTGGACAAAGGTAAACTCAGGGTTGCAAGCCAGGAAGCAGGCTCATGGAAAGTGCACGAATGGGTCAAGAAAGCTGTAATTCTCTATTTCCCCATCCGGAAAATGGAAACTGCCGAAGTGGGTATTTTTGAGTTTCATGATAAGATACCCTTAAAGAAGGGCTATCAGCAATTGGATGTTCGGGTTGTGCCTCATGCGATTGCCCGTTATGGCGCCTTTATCGACAAAGGCGTTATCCTGATGCCGTCCTATGTAAATATTGGTGCCAGAGTGGGCAGCGGTAGCATGGTTGACACATGGGCCACAGTAGGTTCCTGTGCACAAATAGGCCAGCATGTTCACCTGAGTGGGGGAGTAGGAATTGGTGGTGTGCTCGAGCCTGTGCAAGCTGCTCCGGTTATCATAGAAGACAACTGTTTTATCGGTTCCCGCTCCATCGTCGTGGAAGGCGTTCATATTGAAAAGGAAGCTGTTTTGGGTGCCAATGTTGTGCTTACGCAGTCCACCCGTATTATTGACGTGAGCGGACCTGAACCAATTGAATTCAAAGGCCGTATTCCGGCCAGGTCGGTGGTAATTCCGGGTTCGTTTACCAAACAATTTCCCGCCGGCGATTACCAGGTTGCCTGTGCTTTGATTATAGGAAAGCGAAAAGCTTCAACGGATATGAAAACTTCTCTCAACGATGCCCTTCGGGAATACCATGTGGCAGTTTGATTTTCGTACCTTTGTGCATTAACCAAAAATCGAAATAGAATGATAAAGAATTTTCTCTTTGCAGGTATGCTATTGGTAGTGATAGCAGGATGCCAGCCCACCCAAAAACAAGATGATATGTCGAGCCCGGTGCAACAGGCAAGTATCGACAAGCTGATTGATGAACTTACACAGCAGTATGGTGAAATGCAGGCCTTTCGTATCGAACGTGGCGTAAAGGCAGTGGCCAATTTATGGCGTGCTTCGGATGGAGCCATTGCAGATTTTGAGGAATTTTGCCGCAGTCAATTCATTGCAGACGAAGAAAAGTTAAGCCTTGTTTTCGACCGCTTGGCAGCCAATTACGAAAGCCTCTATGGGTATATGAACCGGATTACGCTTGAGCTTAACCGGCAGTTGCACGAAGACAAAGGCCACATATTGCCTATTGATCAAATGTTTGGCGCTTACAGCCCATCGGCTCATTTGCAGGATGATTTTTTTAACAATAAGATCGCTTTTGTTGTTGCCCTTAATTTCCCGAATTACAGCCTGGAGGAGAAAAATGAACTCGGTGCCAATTGGACGGCCCGTGAATGGGGTTATGCTCGTTTGGGCGATTTGTACACAGCCCGCATTCCTGCCACCATTTTGCAGGATTACAACCAGGTATCGAGCAAGGCCAGGCTTTACATCTCCGAATATAATATTTTTGCCGGAAAATTGATTGACAATGAGGGCAATAAGCTCTTCCCTGAGCAGATGAAATTGTTGTCGCACTGGAACATCCGCGACGAAATAAAATCAAATTATGATCGTGCAGATGGCCTTGCAAAGCAGGAAATGCTTTATAAAGTGATGCTTCGCATTATCAACCAGGATATTCCAAAACAGGTTATTAACAATCCTGATTATTTGTGGAATCCTTATGAAAACACCGTCCTGGAAGGGGATAAATCTGTAGATTTTGAGCAGGAAGACACGCAGCGCTACGAACATTTATTGGCCATATTTAATGGCCTTAAGCAGATGGATGCCTATTACCCCAACAACGACAATTATATCAAACGCCGCTTTGACAACAGCATGGAAATTTCGCAAGATGAAGTTGAAACCCTTTTCAGGGAGTATGCCTCTTCGCCCTTGTTGCGTGAAGTGGCAAAAGTAATCAGTGGCCGACTGGGCCGCGACCTGAGGCCATTCGATTTGTGGTACAATGGTTTTGTTGGCCGGGGCGGTATTGGCGAAGATGAGCTTGACCGCATCACCAAAAAGCGTTATCCAACAGCCAAGGCCATGGAAGCAGATTTGGAACGCATGCAAAAAGACCTTGGTTTTGATGATGAAATGGCCAAATTCCTTGCATCGAAAATTGAAGTAGATGCCGCCCGCGGATCAGGACATGCCTGGCGCGCTTCGATGCGTAGCAAACCCTCCCATTTGCGCACCCGTGTGGCTGCTGATGGCATGGATTATAAAGGCTACAATATTGCTGTGCACGAATTGGGTCACAATGTGGAACAAACCATCAGCATGCATTTTGTTGACAATTATTTTGTGAATGGCATCCCCAACACCGCCTTTACTGAAGCCATTGCTTTTATGTACCAAAGCCGCGACCTTGAGCTATTGGGTGTAGCACAAACCGACCCTCAGAAAGCTGTGATGGAAGTATTGGATGTTTTTTGGGACAACTATGAGATGATGGGCGTTTCATTGGTGGATATGGAAGTGTGGAAATGGTTGTATGCCAATCCCGATGCAGACGCCGAAGCCCTGAAGCAAGCAGTTTTACGTATTTCAAAATCGATATGGAACGAATACTATGCCGATATATTTGGCGAAGCCGATAATCCACTGTTGGCCATCTATTCCCATATGATTCAATCGCCTTTATATCTGATGAATTATCCGTATGGCCGCTTAATTATGTTCCAGTTGGAAGATTATATCAGCGACAAGTCGTTTGCTGACGAAATGCTGCGCATTTATTCCATTGGCCGGCTTACACCGCAACATTGGATGGACAAAGCTGTTGGCGGGCAAATCAGTAACAGGCCCATTTCTACTGCTGTTGAAGCGGCTTTAAAAACGTTAAAATAAACTAAGACCTAACAGGTTTACAAAACCTGTTAGGTCTTAATATTTATTTCAACATCCCACTTACGCGATCAAATTTACCATCCACTTCAGCTCCTTGAATACCTAAAATGTGAGCCATCAAAGGATAAAGATCAATGGTGTAAAGATGTTCATGGCTGTGATTAGTTTTAAAATCAGGTCCTTCGGCATAGAAGATGGCGTGCATATCTTCAAAGCTGTTGTCGAAGCCATGAGTGGCATTTGAGGTGTAGTTTGACCACGACCAGTTAATGGACCAGCCATTTTCGGCCACAAGGATCAGGTCGTGGGTGCGTACGTGGGTTCCGTGGTACAGGCGTTCAGGCACTTCACCATGTTTCCACACATGTAAATTATCCACTTTTTTCAAACTTTCATAAGCTTGGTCCAGAAAGCCTTCCTTCACTTTAATGTTCATGGTGGGGTTCCAGCCATCTGCAAAGGCAATCATAGCCGTGTCAATGTATTGATCCAGCATGATCTGTCTGTCGGGCGAAAGATTGGCCATGCCATGGTCCGAAACGATGATGAAATTAATTTGATCGGCATGAGGCAGTGCTTTCATTTTCTTTCTGAAAACACCCACAAGGCTATCGAGTCGTGCAATGACAGGTTTCAGGCTATCGCCATCCGGGCCGTAGCGGTGGCCACTCGAGTCGGGTTCATCAAAATACCACATCACCAGTTTCGGACGTTCAGCTTTGGGTAAGCTAAGCCAATGGATGACGGTATCAATGCGCTGCTCATAGGGGAAATGGTGGTCATATCGTTTCCAATAAGTTGGTCTGATACCTTGTACATCGGCCTCGCTGCCCACCCAAAAAAAGGTAGCAGTCTTTAAATCTTGTGTTTCTGCTGTCACCCAAATGGGCTCGCCGCCATAGAATCTACCATCTTCCACTGTTGATCGATCACCTTTGTTAAAGTCGGCATCCAGGTCGGGGGCATAAAAGCGGTTCACCAGTATTCCGTGATTGTTTGGGTGCAAACCTGTGGCCATGGTGTAATGACTGGCAAAGGTGGTGGTGGGAAAACTGGGGATAAAGCGTTCGGCTTTTACACCGTTTGTTGCCATGGCATCCAGATTGGGAGTTTCAACCTTGTCGGGATAATCCCAACGGAAGCCATCCATGGAGAGGATAACGAGATAATGATGCTCTTCTTGGGCTTTTTGAGTGCAGGATGCCATACCTAGCAGAATCACAGCAAAGAGTAAGAGGTTAAAT
>CAYTUA010000522.1:0-19908 GCA_964440855.1 uncultured Lentimicrobiaceae bacterium | reverse complement strand
GGGCCAAATTCAGACGCAATGCTAGCCCACCCAGCCTCAGCTATCACAATGGGCGCCCCCGGCAATGCTGCCATTACCTCCTCCACGTTTTCAATGCTGAACGACATGGCTTCGTCAATATCCCTTCCTTCCCAAATAGGGTAAATATGTATGGCTACAAAATCCACAATTTCAGCCAGTTCATTGCCATGATCAGCCCACCACTTATAATTGTCGGCAACAGTAACAGGTTGCACTATAGCTTGTTGCACTTGTTTGATGTAGGAAACCACCGAATCGATTGAAACCATGTGGTCGTTCCATTCCACGAGGGCTTCGTTGCCCACATTCACAGCTACAACGATGTCGCTGTATTCGTTGGCCAGTTCGATGCCTTTTTCAATTTCGCTGGCGTTGCGTATTTTGTTTTCATCAAGCTTTTCCTGTGGGATTGGTTCGGTAAGCCATTCGCAGGTTTCGTGGGCACTGAGTTCGGCACGCAGCCAAATGCCCAGCATCACCTTGATGTCCAGCTCATGCTCCCTGATCACTTCAAGCACCATCTCGCTGTTTTCTTCACAATCGTACAAACGGATCAGTCCAAAAGGAGTTTGATCCAGTAAAATCCGGAGGTCCTCCAGGATTTCGTCATAGCTGGGGTTTATGGCTCCTTCTCCCCTGTCGGGATGCTGGCCACTGCGAAAACCCGAATAACAAACAGCTTCGGAAACGCCGCTTAAAAGCATTGTTTCGCTCTGGGGCAATGGCATATTATTGATGGCAGTAGTAGTTTCAGGTTTTTGCTTCATCGTGCATGATAGTAGTACAAGTGGGAGCAGAAACAGCAAATAGGTGATTCGATGTGTCATGGCTTCATTATTTTGGCTATTTTTTCTTTTTAAGGAATACTTCAATGCGGTCAACTTCACCGTTACGACTGAATATCAAACTACTGATGCGTTGATTGATACTGAGACCGGCAATTTCTTCCATGCTTCCATCGGCATAATAAACCGAAATTTGGTTGCGATCAGAAAAACTAAGCACAATGGGTGTAAGGCAACAAGTGAATGCCATCTGTCCCTTCTTTAGTTTCAATTGATTCGTTTCTCCTTTTTGGTTTGGAAAGCTAAACACCTGATCCTGTTCGAGTATTTCATCTTCATTCACCAAAGTGGCATCAAAATGAATTTGTCCATCACTGATTCTGAGCGCCATTTCGCCGATGCGGGCGATGATATCCTCTTTCACCTGCCCGGTAAGGCCGGGTTGCTTGGCTCCCGCATTGCCCGGCGTGTGCGAGTGGGCATCGGTAGGGAATCCTCCATACAAGGCCGGGTTTTTGTATAGCCCGATCCCGGCTTTTATTTCATAGTAATGGGCTTTGAGCTGACCCGTCACGCTGTCGTCAGCACCTGAAGCCACTGCCTCAAAAAAGCACTCCTGAACGGCCAGCAGCAGCTTCGAAACCATATGCCAATAAATCGAGCCAAGGCCTTCGTAACCAAAAAAGGTACCAGAGCGACCTGTGAATGACTGATGGTCAAATACTTCTTCGTAAATATCAAGAATTTTTGCCTTCTCTCCTTCAACCAGATGGCTGTAGCCCGCCGACTTTAATTCGTTCAAAGCTTCCTCAAGCATATCCGCATTGCGGAAATTACTGTTGAAATGGTATTCGCCGACAGCATCCTGCTGAATGATGGCATCGTTTCTTTCTTCGAGCAGTTTATTAAGCAATGCCGATGATTGAACCAAATGCTCTGGAACCCAGTTTTTTTCAAAAAATCCGGGTAAAATCCGGTCGGGATACAACAAATAACTGTATTGATCAGGCCGGAACATGCTGCTCTTTTTCAGTGCATTGACCACAACCAGGCTTTCATGGCTATTTAAAAAACCGGAACTTAACACAGCCACCTGCCCTTCGAGCATTTCGTAAAGGTGACGTATTTCAATGCCTTCTGATTTTATAGCAATAAGGTTGTAAGCATGATACAGTTTATCGCTTCTTTTGTTCGCACGAATGGATTGGTCCATATAGCTCAGGCACAACCTAAAGAAAGAAACCAGGTTTTTAACCTGCACTTTTCTTTTCTCGCCCGAAAATGAATGCTTGTAGATTTCATCACGGTATTTGGCATGGGCTTTTCCGAGGAAAGCAGCAAAACGAAGCCGGTCGGCTGGGGTGAAACCTTTTGTAAGCAACTGGGCATTTTCTTCCAAAAACTGTTGCATATGATCAAGCAAAGTAGCCACTTCCTCCGAAATACTAACACTGCTGAAAGCAACCTGGCTCAGTTTTTCATCCCAGAATTTCAGGAACCTACGCATATAATACAGGGTAACCATTGAACTCCCATTGCCAACCAGGGCATTGTTGGCATCGTTCCACTCAGGGCGTTGGGTGTTGAGCCAGATGCCAGCTTCGGGGATAAAATTGCTCAATTTTGAAAGCAAGGCCACCAGCATTTTTTCGGTAAGGTTAACCTTGTATAGTTTAGCACCCTGCTTGCTTTTCAACATAAAAGCATCAGCACCCAGATAGGCCGCTTCTGTTTTAATGCTGCTATTCAATTCAAAATCAAAAACTACGGTATCTTTTGGGTTGCGTAGAATTTCCTCATAAGGCTTAATGCGGTAAGGCACATTGGCATAGGTGAAATATGCATTCGTGAGCATGCTATCGAGTTTGCCCGGATGAAATTTCACTGACAGTTCAAGCATTTTCTGCAAATAGATTATCTGATGGTCGCCCCAATATCCAATATAAGCCCACGGATCGTCAGGTTCGGGAACTTCCCAGTCGATACCATTACGCATAATACGATAGGGGTTGTAGCCATCAATGGTGGAGGCATTGACAAATTTTGAGACAATGCCTTCGGTAAACGCGGGGAAGGAATAGCAAAGGGCTTCCCAGTTTTGAAAAATATCGCGCCAATTGCCTTCATAGTTATACTTTACAGAGCCATCCGGGTTTTTTGTTTCGATTGAAAACTGGTTCCACGGTCGGCTGGGGTCGCCGTGTCGCCTGCTGAATGTCAAAGGCAAATACTCGCTGGCAATCCTTATTAAATCGGTATCATTTGTTTCTTTGGCAAGCTGCAGCAATTCATCATAAGAAATTGGGGATGGAAGCTTGTCGATCCACTGCTGAAATTCTTTGCTGAGCAATCGGTTAATTTTCGATACATAGTGCTTAAAATCAGGCTTATCTACCTGAAAATTGTCAACAAAAACACCTCCCCGCATGATGTTGAAGAGTACATTGGTATAATGGCGCGCCGTACAAATTTCGGTATTGGTCAGTTGAAACCCATCGGCAAGCGAAACCATGCGCTTGAGGTTTTCTGTTCCTTTGGCAATATCAGCCCTGATAAGTTCGTCCTGATTTTTGGTGTTGCCTATAAAATGATTCAGGTTGACCACCTGCGTACTGCTCTGGTTTATTTCGGCCACTAAAAGCCACCTCTGGCTTCCGTTGGCGGGCAATTCAACCTGAGCATTTACAAAATAAGCACCCCTAGCTGCCCGGATATTGTATTCATCTTCAACAGCCTCACCTTGTTTAAATTTTCTGAGCTGCCGCTCCGAAACCAATACTTTAATGTCCTTCCCCAAACCAGTTGTCCAAACCGTTGTGGCAAACAAGGCTTCGCTGGGCTCAGCGCGGTCAACCGGAATGGCACTCAGCATGAACAAACCCAGACAACTGTCTTCCGATTTTTCGTTTTTCTTATAGGCATCGGCCAGATTACTGTACTCATTTTGAAAAGCATAAGTAACCCCATAGGGCAGTATGTTTTTAAGCCCATCCAGCAAATCAATTGAAATGGGCTTGTCGGTGGTATTGATCAGGGTAGATTCTTTTACAAATCCAAAGCGTTCGCTATTCGACCAACCATAACGAAAACATAAGCCCAGCAAGGGATTTATTTCCTCAAAGATGATTTTATTGCCGGAAATATTTTTGTAGATATTGCGCGTACAATTGTAAAAGCGCAACGAATCGTTTGTAAATGGCTCCCACAAAAAAGATTTATCATCCTGCTTTACGATGAAACTGCTGCTGCTGCCAGTTTTACCTTTATAATCATGTATTTTATCATCGGTATAATATGGAAACAATGCATTGTCGCGGTCCTTGCGGCCGGCTGAAAGTGCCCCGTTGCTGGAAATATACATCCAATGGTCCGAATCGCTTACGATACTGATGAAGAAATCAGGCATTTCGTGGAAATTCCTTATCTGATACCATTTTTCACCGTCGAGGTCCATAAACCCGCCTGTAACACCTTGTTGTTTGGTGTTGAGTGTATTATTGCCCAAATAAATGGTTTTTTGCTTCTTCATGATTCGCCTTGTTTAAATTCTTAGATCTCTTGTTGTTCTATTTGTTAAATCCGTTGGGTCAAAATTCCTGTTGGAACAAGTAGCCCATTCAGTCACAAAATTAATCCATTGATTGCAGTTACACAATTGTTTACCTACTTCAAATCCTTATCATGGCAATAATTTTCTACATCAAAAGCACATCAATAAAATCATATCTAACTGATTGTTAAAGCATAATGCTTTCGCGGACTCTATCAAAACAACCATAAAAGGTATAACTGCTTCGGCTGTTATCATTTAGAAAAAGACTACTTCACGAAAAATGGGATATTGGCTGTGGCTGCATTGTTATGCCCATCCAAAACATATACAAACAGTCTGTATTCGCCTGGCTTTTGGGGTGCAGAAAGTGTATATTTGTTGTTGCTGGTCTCTTTCAACAGCATGGTTTCAGGCCTCGGTTCAAAATCACCACCATCGCTTTGTTTATCAACGGGCACTTCGGGTAATATTTCCCAATGATATACAAGCGAATCACCGTTGGGATCGGTAACAGCTACCTCTGCCTTTATTTCAACACCTGGTGACAGGTAGATATTATCAATGGCATGTTTACCATTCATTTTGAAGTCGGTCAATTGCGGCGCCCTGTTTTCAGGCCATTCACCTGACCAAACATATTGCATAACATCCACTGCCTCTTTTTTTTCGCCACTTTCAAGAAACATCCCATACCAGGTTGGGGTGCGCTCCTGCTTTTGGCCCCAGAGGAACACAAATGAGCCAATACAATGGAAAGCATCTGATGCAATGATTTTTTCATAGCGGTCTTTGTATGCCATCGCTTTCATATGGCTATTTTCCTCTATGGGTCTGCCCCATGCTGTTTTGGGCACTTCCCAATGGCCTGTCACGCCCCATTCAGTAACGAGATAAGCTCCATCATAGCCACTTTTTGCAATATACTCAGGCAGGTTCACAATGCTTCCATAGAGTTGAAAACTCAAAAAGTCGAGGGAGGGACAATGCTCCACCACAGCCCTAACATCCTCTTTACCAGCACCGGCCAGCATGGTTGTAGTCAGGTGATTGGTGTCAATTTCCTTGATCATTATGGAGATGTCATTTACTGCATCCCAAACTTTCGGATTGGTATAGCGCAGGTTGAGTTCGTTGCCGATGCCCCAGGCCAGCAAAGCCGGATGGTCTTTATATTTAAGCACTTCGGCCTTTAAGGTTTCAAACTGCTGTTTTACAGCCGCTTCATCATCATAGTCGAAACCATGACGCTCGCGGGCCACTTCAAGCCCCATTACAACCATCAATCCATTTGCATGGGCTTCATCCAGCATTTGCTGGCCTGTGATTCGGTCATCACCGGTGCGCCATGTCCTGATGGCGTTGCCACCATGCCTGGCTACAGAAGATGGATCATTTCCCTCGAAACCGGCTCCCTTAACATAGAAGGGTTTGTTGTTTACAAACAACTGGTATCCATAAGATTCCTTTGTCAATGTAACCTTCACTGCTTTGGGTGTAGTTTCTTCGGGCAGGTTATTATCACATCCCATAAAACCGATCATGGCTAACAGCATAAGCAATATTTGAATTTGCGTTTTCATTTCATTTTGCGTTAATCCGGCAATTCGCGTGGAATTACCTTTATTCAATCAAAAATATTTTTCCCAACATATTCTCCTGCCTGATCTGCATCCGGCATTGTCAAATCACTTTAGGAGTAAAATTTCTAAATCCTCCAATGATTTGTTTTTCGTTTCAGGCAAAACAACAATGATAATCAGCAGTCCGACAGCGGCAAAAAGGCCATACAGCAAAAATGTGAGCGAACTGCCCAAAGTTGCAAGCTCCCATGGAAATACCAATTGAACCAAAAAGCTGATGCCTGAGTTGATAAAGCCCACAAAGGAAATGGCAAGTCCGCGTATGGCATTTGGAAATATCTCTGAGAAAAGCACCCACATAACAGGCCCAAGTGAGATGGCAAAAGAAGCTACGAATCCAACCATGCCAAGTAAAATCAGCAGGGCATTCATATTGGTTGCCACAGCCATCAGATCACCTTCTACGAGTTTTGCTTCTTCTGCACCAAAGGCTTGCACAATAGCTTGCTTAAAAGCAATATCACTGTTAAAAGTTATTCCATTTAGCATTTGTAAATCACCCCGGTCGATGTTCTCGGGAAGAAGTACAACAATTTCATCTGTAATACTATAAGTGGCCTGATGAAATCCCCATGATAAAACGAACATGCTGATAGCAATACCTGTTAACCCAAAAATCAACAACACTTTTCGGCCAAACCGATCAATAAAAAGCATAGCCAGTATGGTAAAAACCAAATTGGTAAGGCCTACAAGTATCGCCTGCGAAAATGAAGCATCGGCACCAATACCCGATTGCTCAAAGATCATGGGAGCGTAAAAAAATACCGCATTGATACCCGTAATCTGCTGCAATACAGCCACTACCACACCTATCAATAATACAAGCTTTAGTGCGGGCTTAAACAAGGCAGACAGGGGTGTTTTAACCTTTGGACTGGCATTTACGAAGCTTGCCTTCACTGCTTCTAAATCTTTGATGGCTTGCTTTTCGGAACTCACCTTCTTGAGAACATCCATGGCTTCGTCATCCCTGCCCTTCATCAGGAGCCACCTGGGGCTGCGGGGCACGACAAACAGAAAACCAAAGTACAAAACGGCAGGCAAGGCTTCGAGCCCCAGCATCCAACGCCATTGGTATCTGTCAATGGCAAGTAACTGTGACCACGAGCTATCAGATTGGCTCCAACGGAGTATCAGGTAATTGGTAAAAAAAGCTACCGAAATGCCTAAAACAATATTGAGTTGATTAATTGAAACCAGGCGACCACGCAAAGTAGGAGGTGCAATTTCGGCAATATACATGGGGGCAATAATGAGGGATGCACCCACACCAAAACCTCCAAGCATGCGGGCAATAACAAGCATGGTAAAACTGGGTGCCAAAGCTGATGCAATTGCAGACAAGGCATAAGCAACAGCAGCCCATTTCAGGATATATCTTCTTCCATAGGCATTGCTCAGCGGGCCGGCAATCATCATGCCCAAGGTAGCTGTGAGGGTGAGCGAACTTACTGCCCAGCCCAGTTCCAGCTTGCTCAGATTGAATTCGGGCTCAATAAAACGAACCACGCCGGACACTACAGAGGCATCAAAACCCATTAGAAAGCCGCCCAATGCAACAATCAATGAAGTTTTTACTGTAAAGAGCTGTTGCTTAGTCATTATTGGGTATTGATCAAAGGGTTTTATTTCAATGCTTATCTATGGCTATCCTTGGGGCAATTTTTATTCAACTTCTTTTCTGCCAGCGAATCTGATACTGTTTGGGAAAAGGAGGTTGAAACCTGGTTTGCATGCAGTCAAAATTTGTTCTTATGGATGAAAACACACAACAATAAAAACACTGCAATTGTGCATGATTATAGGTTTCAACCCCCAAATAACACCATATTAATAACCATCATTCTGCAGCAAGGTGCCGGCAGAGAGGTCAATTTCTGTTTGTGGTATGGGCAAAAAGCCTTTTGTGGCCGTATTGAAGGTATGATCAAAAATTTGCTGATCGTCAACATAATTGGGACCACGCACACCCACAACAGTAAACACCTGACTGGCATATGCCATGCCACGACGCAGCACATCGTAATAACGAATGCCTTCGAGTGACAACTCCAGTCGTCTTTCATTAAAGATATTTTCAGGAGTAGCCGGTACACTTCCAAGGCCAACCCTTGCCCTTACGCGGTCCAAATAGGACTGTGCATTGCCACTTCCAAGCTCCGCCGCCATTAGCAGCACATCCGAAAAGCGGATTACACGGTGGTTGCAGGTGCGGTTCAGTTCAAATTGTCCATCCGAACTCCAGTGCTCCGCATCCGAGGTGTATTTTTTGGAAAAATAACCGGTATGCTGGTAGCCTTTGTTCAATGAGCCATCCAATTCTTGTTCAAATAAAATGGTGTGTGCCACCCTGGGGTCATCACCCATATCGGTAACCAACTTATGACTTACAGTGCCAAAACTCCAGCCCCGGTCCCAATTGTCCGATCCGGTTACACGTGGGCCCTGCATTTGAGCTGCCAGATTGCCGGCACCGCCCCGTACATATTCCCAATCCCACCAGGCAGGGGTATCGCCATAAGAGATTTCAAAAACAGATTCAATACCAAATTCACCAGCCAGCTTGAAGTTTGTTTCATAGTCAGGAAACAAGTCATGACCACTATTGGTTATTAAATCCTCCAATTGTTCAAGTACATAGGCCCTGTTAACCACAGTTCCATTAGCATCCAACTCAGCATTGTATACACCATTGTAGAACAAATAGGTACGGGCCAATAAAGCCTGAGCTGCCCATTTTGTTATACGTCCAGCTTCTCCGGCAGGAACAAACTCAGGCAAATCTGCGATGGCCTCCACAAGGTCCAGTGCAATTTGGTTGTAAACTTCTGCAGGTGTGTTTTGCTCCTGATTGTATTCCGAGGGTCCTTTGATGGTTTCTGTAATTAATGGAATATTCTCGAAATAGCGTACTTGCTCCAGGTAAAAATAAGCCCTCAGAAATTTGCTTTCGGCAATCAACCTTTTTTTGAAATCATCAGAAGCATCGATACCATCAATTACTTCCAGCAAAAGGTTGGCCCTAAAAACACCAATGTAGTTTTTAATCCAGATGGAATGGGCAATTACACTGGTCGTAGGGATGTTATAGGTATTAAACTCATTTTCGTCCAAACCATCATTTGAATCGGCACCTCCGGCAAAAGAGTCATCTGACAGTATATCCGAAACGGTTACAAAGGGTGCCCATGCTTTTCCCGGCGTTGACTGGTAGGTAAGCACATCGTAAATGGCAACCAGCGCTTGCATGGCATGCTCTTCAGTTTTATAGAAGGTTGATGTAACTTCCTGGTCCAATGGTTTCAGATCGAGGAAATCTTTTTTACAACCTGATGCAAACACCATCAACAAGATGGCTGTCAGCATATATATATTTGTCTTTTTCATAGTCAAAAAGTTTTTATTGGTTAAAATGTTATGCTGGTACCTAAGCGGAAAGTACGTGCTTGCGGATATACACCCCTGTCAATACCAATATCAAACGAACTGCGTGCACCAATCTCCGGATCAGGGCCGCTATAGTTTGTAATTGTCAAAAGGTTCTCAGCTGAGACATAGAAACGCCAGTTGGTAGCGCCAATCCTGTTCAGGAAAGAACGCTTTAGTGTGTAACCCAATTGTATGTTTTTCAACCTGATATAAGATCCATCCTCAATGTAGAGGTCCGAAACGCGGTAATTGTTGTTTCCATCAGACCAAGTGTAGCGTGGCACCTCATTGGTTGAGCCTTCTTCGGTCCAGCGGTCCAAAGCCGATACCGGCCTGTTGGTGTAGCGCAAATCCTGACGCTGTGCACCATTAAAAATTTCGTGACCATAGGCACCGATAAACAGGAACGACATATCGAATTGTTTGTAATCGAAGTTGGCATTGATGCCAAAAGTCCAGTCGGGTGTGGGATTGCCAATCATCGTACGGTCATCCGCATTGATTTTTCCATCTCCATTCACATCAACAAAACGCACGTCGCCGGGTTTGGCACTGGGTTGCAGCGGCTGACCGGTACTGCCGATATGGGCAAAAACCTCATTTGTGTTCTGGAAGATACCATCTGTTTGATAGCCCCAGAAATAACCAATCGGGAGGCCTTCTTCTGCGCGGGTTACCATGCCTGCAATGGCCCATGAAGCTCCGGGCAACACTTTTTCTTCATTTCCTATCTTGGTCATTTTGTTTTGGTTGTAAGTTGCATTTACCCCAAAACTATATTTTAGCTCATTCTCATAATTGCGCCAGTTCACGTTCATTTCGACACCCTGGTTTTGCACACTGCCCACATTGGCGAATGGCGGATCGTTTCCAACATGACCCGGAATAGGGATCACTTCCAGCAGGTCCTTGGTGGTTTTGATATAATAATCAACCGAAGCCGTCAGCCTGTTTTCGAAGCCACTGATGTCAATGGCAGCATTGATTTGTTCTGATTGTTCCCAACGGATATCGGCGTTTTCAATATAAGAAGGAGAAGCGCCAATCATACGGCCACCGGCAAAAATATAACCACGACTTTTATCGAGTGTTGAAATAAACTGATAATCACCAATTTCTTCGTTACCGTTAATACCGTAGCTAGCCCTGAATTTAACCAGGTCAATAGGACCCAGGTTTGGGAAGAAACGCTCCTCGCTCATAATCCAGGATACACCCACCGACGGGAAAACACCGTAGCGGTTGTTCGGTCCAAATTTGGAAGAACCATCCCTGCGAACAATGGCTGTTAAAGAATAGCGGCTTTGATAATCATACGTCAAACGACCAAAAGTTGATAATAACGATGAATGTCTGGCACCACCATTGGCTACCCAAACGGTGTCCTGTGCCATATTCAAATACACGTTATCGGGGTCAGTCAAAGGTACTTTGGCATTGAAGCCATACAAATCTTCATAATTGAATTTCCGTGCTGAAGTACCAACCAGAACAGAAAAATTGTGGCCATTGATGGCTTTAGTATAGGAAGCTGTATTTTCCCATTGCCAGGTAAAATAGCGGTCAATCTGTTTGTAAACAGATGTTTTGTCCGTATTGTTTTGCGCGCCATTCAGGAAGAAAATCGGTCTGTAGCCATCATTCATCACAAAAGCCAGGTCAATGCCCAAGCTGCTGTTAAACTTCAAGCCTTCAACCACTTCCAGTTCGCCAAATATATTTCCAACAACTTTATCAACGCGTGTTTCAGCAGTCTGTATCTCAAGCAAAGCGAGTGGGTTTACTACTTCGGCACCAACGAAGCGGGAAATACCATAAATGCGTCCATCAGCATCTTTGATGACAGGCTCATTGGAATAGGGTGGCAGCAAGAGTTCATCCGGATCTTCTTCAAAAACAGGGGTCAGGGGATCCATATTGAGGGCGCTGCTGTAAGCACCATTGAAAGACTCGTTGCTACCAATACCCCTGCGGGTAATATTGGTATAGGACAGGTTATTGCCAAACCTGAACTTATCATTCACCTGGTGGGTGGTGTTCAGGCGGGCAGTAATTCTATCAAATTGAGATTTTTCGCCACCAATAATACCTTGTTGCGAAAAGTATGAAATGGATGAGGCATAGGTTGACTTTTCCGTACCACCCAATACAGATATTTCGTGGTTGGTCATGGGGGCATCCTTTACGAACAATTGATCTTGCCAATTGGTATTGTGTTTAGGGATTTCATTCAGGTCGAAGGGCTCAGAAAGGCCGGCATTGCGCGCCCCTTCATTCATGAGCATGCGGTAATCCTCGGCGCCAAGCATTTCGATTTGCTTGGCCACATTCTGAATGCCATAATAACCTGAATAGGTGACATTCATGGCACCTGCTTTACCTTTTTTGGTGGTTATAAGCACAACCCCATTGGCTGCACGTGCCCCATAGATAGCGGCGGAGGCAGCATCCTTCAACACATCAATCGATTCGATATCGCCGGGGTTGAGGTAATCAATACCTCCAACAACCATTCCATCAACAACATATAAAGGATCAGCATTTCCTGTTGTACCTGCACCCCTGATACGGATGGTAGGTGCTTCACCAGGCTGACCACTTTGGTTTGTTATCTGAACACCAGCCGTGCGGCCTTGCAAGGCTTGCTCCACCCTGAGTGCAGGTGTTGCTGTAATTTCCTCAGCTCCTACACTCGCTATGGAACCGGTAACTACTTTCTTTTTCTGTGTGCCATAGCCAATTACGATTATCTCGTCCAGAATCTCCACGGAAGGGTTGATGCTTGCTTCAATGGTGCTTCGGCCCTCAAGGGGAATGGTAAGCGTCTCGTAGCCAACATAGGAAACTTCGATGGTGGCATTGGGGCTGGCAACGGTAATACTAAAGTTACCATCCAAATCGGTTATGGAACCATTCAGTGTGCCAACTTCTAAAATGGTTACACCTGGCATGCCAAAACCGGTTTCATCGGTAATTGTTCCTGTAACGTTGTGTTGCTGGGCCAACAACAGGTTTGGGCTCATAAAGATGGCCATTACTATCAACAGCCAATGTAAATATTTTTTCATCAGTTTTGCTTTTGTTAGATTATTCAGAAAACGTTCTTATGCATTAGCACACACAGGTGCTCAGTAATCCCGATGGTATGGGAAATTATCATTGCGCTTTTTGAAACACCCGCACATAATCCACCTTCATTTGTTGGTTGAATACAGTTGTTTCATCAGGGTTGCCTGGCCAATTGCCACCTACAGCAACATTGAAAATAAAGAAAAAATCATTATGAAAGGCTTCCATCTGATCTGTGTCGATGGCGATTCTAAGGTAATGAATATCATTCACATACCAATTAATGGCACTTTCATCCCATTTAATTGTGAACACATGGTACTCATCAGCAAATATGCCATTGGATAAGGTATATCCCCTCCCATCATAAGTATGTCCATTGTTGTCCCAATGCAGGGTTCCGTGTACCTGGTTGTCGCGGCCAGTGCCTCCAACAAGCTCCATTATATCAATTTCGCCACATTTAGGCCATCCTACAGTTTGAATATTGCTTCCAAGCATCCACAGGGCAGGCCAAATACCCTGGCCCTTGGGTAACAAAGCACGTATATCGATGCGTCCGTATTGAAAAGTCTGCTTGTTTTGGGTTTTGATGCGGGTAGAAGTATAATTCCTGTTTTGATAATTCTCATTCCGGGCTTCAATGGTCAGCGTTCCATCCGCTACCCAGGCATTTTCTGGCCGGTAGTATTGCAACTCATTATTGCCCCAGCCGCAAAGGTTGGGACAGCCATCGCCGGTTTCATAAACCCAATCGTTGGTATTGAGCGACACTCCGTTGAACTCATCATGCCATGTAAGGGTATAGCCTTCATATTCCAGGGGGGTTGTATATCCCTGATCGATTGATATGGGATTGGTATTGGCGATATTAACCATGCTGTTGGCACTGATATATCTGCCCGAAATACCGTAAGCGCGCACCGATATCTGGTAATCGCCTGCTTCTTCAAAAGCATACTCAAAATCACCGCTGGTGTTTGAGGCAAAGGGGTTTTCAGCAGCCCCAATATACAGGGCGTACTCAATTGTATTTTCGGCTCTGGCTTTAATGGAGATTATTTTTGCATCATCCTCATTTTGTATCACTTCAATAGTGAGATTAGTCGGATCCATCTGATCGGGGACATCCTCATTTTTGTCGCAACCTAAAAAGAGAAGCAGAATCAGAAGGCTTAGCATTGGCAGTTTGTATGGGAGATTTTTTCGCATTGTGTAATTGGTTAGAAAAAGTAAACTATGGCCGGCTTGTGCCGGCCATAGATTTACCCACCTATTCACTAATCAAATCTAAAGTTGCGAATATAGAATGTACCGGTTGCCGTGTGACCACCACCACCAATTGAGATCGCAAAGAAGTCAAGGTCGTTGCGCTCGAAAGGTGTGTAGCTGCCGGCACCACTTGTTGGTGCATCAAGCTGGAAGGTCCAGGTTTGCCATTGATCCATTACAACTTCGTCGGGGTTTACATCATATTGAATATGACCTGTCCACCATTGTGCTGTTTGGCTTGCTTCACCTATAACAATGCCAATTGTCTTGGTAAGGTCGCCTGAATAATCGTTTGTGCTTGGTACGTATACATCAACAGAAACTGTTGTAAAGTTATCAAACTGAATATCGTTAGCCATTTGGAATTGAAGTTCCTGATATTGGCCAACCCTTTCATACATACCTACGGGAGTTTCGCCACCTGCAGGGTCTGCTGCACCAATGGTAAAGTTGACACCATTAGCAGCCACGCCTGTTCCAGGATAAACTGCTGCTGTATCAAGCACGATGAAGTCGTCAGCGGCAGCAAAAGTGTTCCACATTTCTGTTGGGGTCAGGTCAGGAAGGTCTTCACCATAAGGTGGTTCTTCAGAAACAACATCAGGTTCCAGGGAAGGATCGGAATAGCTTACGTAAACAATTTGCCAGTATCCACCGTCACCATAGTCAAAACCAACAGTCATCAGGTCATAGCCTGTTTCTTGTGTAATTTGAATACTGGTTGATACTTCTGAAGCTGGAACTGTTGACTCACCAGCAGTACCCAATTTTGGAATACCAATCCAAGCTCCTTGGCCTGTAAGGGTGAGCGCACCTGTTGAAGGCTCATAGGTAAAGGAATGTGTTCCTGAAAGCCAAGCGCTTACATCAATACCATCCTTATTGATCATGTTATCAGGAATGGCTTCAAAACATTCTTCAAAATTCCATTGTCCATCGAATACACCGTACTCGCCCCAGAAGCTGCCTTTGTCATCAAACACATATGCTCCGTCGAAATGGAAAGTAAACTCCTGATAATACAAGCAAGGACGGGCACCGCTATTGGTCAGTCCTTCCCACCAGTTGGCAGGGTTATCTGCGCTTTCACCCAATGACATTGAGGTACCTTCACGGAATAATTTCCATGTTTTTGACTCATCTCCAGTTAGCAGTTTGTAAGCATCGTCGGGATCAGTAATTGTAATTGAGCGCTCAAAACTGTGATTAGCACCTGCACTGTTGGTTGCTGTAAGTACAACAACAAATTCACCGGTTTCAGCATAAACATGTGTTGGGTTTTCTTCGGTGGATGTATTTCCGTCTCCAAAATTCCAGCTATAAGAGGTGGCATTCTGAGAAAAGTTGGTAAATACTACTTCCAAAAAATTGGTTTCGCTGACGGCAAACTGGAAGCTTGCAATGGGTGCATCCACTTCTGGATCCGGATCATCATCTTCATCCTTTTTACAAGCGGATAAAGTAACAAGCGCGATCATGCCGAATAACAGCATGGCACGCATTAAAAATTGAAATTTGTTCTTTTTCATTTGATTAATGATTTTAGTTAAAAATAATGTGTGGTTAACGATTTCGATACAAAAATAAGGTATGAAAGAGTCGTTTACCAAATTATTCACCACAACAATAACTCAGATTGCAATCGATTGCATTACATCATTATTACATCAAGAAAATTATATTGTGTTGGTATTAAATATTTTACGATTACACAATTTGTGATTTTAATATATCCACCTAAATGTGCCCTGCATGCAGACAGCATTCCTTGATCTTTTAGTAAGAAAGTATAAAATCGGTAAGATTTGTGTCGTGCTCAAGGCCCAGCTTTTTGCGCAGCCGATAACGACTGATCTCAACCCCCCTTACAGAGATGTTCATCAGGTTGGCAATTTCCTTGCTCGAAATGTTTAAACGCAAATAGGCACACAGCTTAAGCTCACGGGGCGAAAGGTCGGGATAATTTTCTTTCAGGCGTTTGAGGAATTCTTCGTGTACATTCTCAAAATGGCTTTCAAAAACCTCCCATTGTTTATCAGAATCAATGCTCCGGTTGATTTTTTTAATCACTGTATTTACTTGATTGCAGGCCGGGTGTGTACCCAGGTCGCGGGCCAGTTTGCGTAAATCTTTTTTGATGGAAATCAGGGATTTACTTTTTTGAATAATTTGCATGGTGGTGTTGGCCAGCTCCTTATCTTTTTGCACTTTTTCGGATTGAAGCTTCTCATTGCGCAATTTAATAAGCTCAGCTTCAGTTTGTAAAGTTTCAATCTGCAGTTGCCTTTCACGTTCCTCAAAAAGCTTTCGTTGTTCTTCCTTGTAAATCCTTTTGGCCTTTTCAATGCGCAACCTCATATATCGAACCAGCAGCAACAAAGCCAAAACCATCAACAACGCATACCCAATATATGCATAAATACTTAAATACCAAGGTGGATCGATCCTGAAGCTGAGTGTAGCAATATTGCTTTCGGTATCGAAAAGGTTAACTGCTTTCACCTGAAAAGTGTAATCACCATGCCGCAAGTTGGTAAATTGGCGGTTGGTTTGATTTTGCCAATCAATCCAGGATTCATCAAAACCAGTAAGTTTTACATAATAACGCACCTCATCCGGGTTCTCAAAGTCGTTGGCAGCAAAATCAAATTGTATTTGATTATACCTGAATGGAATACGTGCGTGAAAAGGTTGACTGGAGGGAGTGCCATAATAAACAACCGAATCGTTAGCAGCCAGGATTTGCATTTTCCTGATCAGTGTTCTGAAAGGCCGCTGATAGTTTTTCGCATAGGCAGGTTTGTAATGTGCAAAACCTGTTTGCGTACCCAAAATTACATTGTTTTCATCATGTGGATACACAAACTGAAAATACCGTATAAACTTCCCATTTAACTGCCTGAATGGAAGTTCAATAAGTGAGTAATTGCCATCTTCGAGCTGCCTGAACACACCGCTTTCGTTTTGGTTAAAGTACCAGATGTTACCCTGTGCATCGGGTTTTAAAATGTTTATATTGTCCTTTGCCAGAAGCCTGGAAAGCTGTTCATCGGGTAAAAAATTATCTGTTTCAGGGACATATCGGTAAAAGCCTGAGTTGGTAGTAAATACAGGCCTGTTAAACAAGTCCATCACACTGATGTCCTTATCCGAAGGAAAACCGTTGGCACTGTTGTAAAAATCAACCCTTGTCACACTATCAAATGCTGCATTAAAGTGCGTTCTGTACACCCCTTTGTAACCATGGCTAATCCATATACTATTTGCATCCGCATTCACAAGATAGCGAGACGACTCCTTAAAGCCTTTTACCTGAACGCCTTGCATCCATCTGCCATCCACCTTGCTAAACTTAACTAAATAGGTATAGGTTCCACAAATCACCACATCGTTTCTGCCCTCAGGTTTCAAGAATGACCATCCACCTTGCACATTTGAAAGCATTTCGGACTGGGAGCCATTGATAATGAAAATGCCGGAATTGTGGCCACAAAAAAGGGTGCCGTCAATTACCTCCAGGGTCCATACCTGACCTTGCGTGCCCTCCACCAGCTCAAATTTCTGGTCTACGTTTCCATCCAGCAGGGCCTCCCAATCATGGTAAAAAACACCCCGGTTGGTCCCTAAATACAACAATCCATCATGCACGACAGCGGCATATCCCGAACTCAGGTTGTTATGGGTTGACAAAAAGGTTAAGGGCGAATTGAGTTTAATGTAATCGATACCGTTGTCGAGGCCCAGCCACAGGTTTTGGTACTGATCCATCTGCAAACTCAGTACAGTGTTGTTTTGCAGTCCTTTATCTGCATTGATATGTTGCAGTACTTTTCCAGAAGTATCGCAAATAACAATTCCATCCTGTATGGTACCAAAGGCATAAGTGGTTGTATTAATTTGCACAGCACTATAAACCTGCTTTTTCTGCAGAAGTGCAGATGCTTGGGTGCTCCAGGGCTTGGTGTTTTCCCCATCGTATTCAAAAACACCTTCATCGGCTGTAGCAATGAGTAATTTGTTGCCTTTTGCCAACATGACCCAAATCAGTTTACCTTTTAAGGATTCCACCCCTGCGATTTTTTTCAGCTCATATTCAGCCGTAAAGGTGTGCAAGCCTTCAGATTGGTCGTTTACATAGAATTGTCCGTTAATAAAGAAAGAAAAATGAAACATTTCGGGAGCCTCTATCAACGTCATCACATCCATATGGTAAATCAAAAGATGGCTAAAAGTTTGAAAAATGATGCGTTCACCCATTTCAAAAATCTTCCAAACTTCGCCAAAATCACGCACTTCCACCGGGATTAGCTGTTGCAATGAATTGAACAAAAGCATGCCATTTGCATCTGCCTGAAAATAGCCTACTTCGTTGTAGCCACCAACATAAATGCGTTCGTCAGCAGTCGCCTTTACGCTTCTGACCACGGTTTTGCGGGGCAAGGGATACAATCTCCATTTTGTGCCATCAAACTCCAGCATGCCCTCATTGTTGGCAAAATAAGCCAATCCTGAAGGGGCAATATCAATCATCCACGTTTGGGTGCCTGCCGGAATTTGTGAAACATCATAATTGCTTACCAGCGGGCTACCAATACTTTTAACGTTGGACAACACACCCGAATGTATTCCCATTAGCATCAACAGCAAAAGCAGTGTTCTTCGCACTAACCTCATTTCGCAAGCGGATTGGTTGATTTATTCATGTGGTAAAAATAACATTTTTTAGGATAGCATATTCAGCAGCCTGCTGGCCATTTAGTGCAGCAAATCAGGACTGCTTCTGATGGGAATCAATGCAGCAAGGTCATTTTTTGTTTAAAACTCATCCCATTGGTAATCAATGCAAAATAATAGACTCCTGCCGGCAGGTTATGTACAGAAGCATCAAAATGCTCCACATATTTACCCGCAGCGCGAAATTCCTGATGAAGAAAAACAGCCACTTCCTTGCCAAATATATCGTACACCCTGATGCTTACCACGGATGGTTGATAAAGCTTGAAGGCAATAGATGTGGTTGAAACAAAGGGGTTGGGGTAATTGGGTTGCAGGCTGGCAAGCGGCATCCGTTCTTTTTCAGCCAGGTAGGTGGGCGTAAGCACTTCCTCCACATCAACAATGGCTGTCCAAATGCTTTTTTGACCATTGTGCATGCGGGTCCAAATCGACCTGACAACATTGTTGTGTGCGGAAACATTGTTATAATCTCCAAAGAAAATATTTGTCTGAGGCAAAAAAGCTTCTTCATTCACTTTAAAATTGATAAAGTTTTCGCCCCCATCCGTTGAAACGGCCATGTACACATCGGTCAGGTTGTTGCTGTATTCGCGTCTGTCATAGTACACAAACCACAGATATCCTGTAACCTGATCCACCGCCATCCAGGTAAAAAACTGCTGACTGCCGGGCGGGTCGTCGTTCACACGAACCGGCTCAGACCAGCTATCACCTCCGTCAGTAGATTTGGCAAGCCACACATCGGTATCATCCAGGCCATTGCGCTGATCAGTCCAATTGATGTAGATGGTGCCATGATGCGGGCCATTGCTCAGATCGCAAACGGTGACGGGGAGTCCGTTGCAGCGCATGATGCCTGGAATGCTGTAATCCCACCCACCGGGCATTTCGTTCACAAAAATCTCCTCTTCCAACCAGGTTTCGCCCTGATCAAGCGAGCGGTTAAAAACCAATCCGGCAGGACCGGCCCACGCTACATATATTTCTCCAGCAGGCCCCACAGCGGGCACAGCACCTTCAACAGTTTCGTCACTATCAACACAGTCTCCATCCACCTGGTTTATTTTTTCGGCCTCGCTCCACGACGCGCCGCCATCTGTTGATTTCGAAAAACGAATAATGCTTTTGCAATCCGGGTCGCTGCTGCCATAGCTGTCAAACTGCGTCCAGGTGACGTAAATATTGTTGTTCGTCCGGTCCACAACAGCCCATTCTTTATCCTGCGCCTTTGTGCCATTCAGGCCCATATAATTGCCATCGCTCCAGGTCATTCCCTTATCGGTCGATTTCTGTGCCACGATGCGGTCGATCCAATGGCCACCGGGTGGGTTTGACAAATGAAAAAAGTAATAATGGCCAGCCGTATCAATGATGGTGACAGGGTCGCCCCAAACACCAT
>CAYTUA010000521.1:0-11426 GCA_964440855.1 uncultured Lentimicrobiaceae bacterium | reverse complement strand
TGGATGTATTCAAATGGACTTGCTAAGGTAGCGATTTCAATCAAAAACAAGCTGTCTTCTTTGGATTAAATAATCGTTAATTTGAGCCTTTTTCAGCCTGCCTTTTGTGGTCAGGTGTTGCAACATAATTTCTACGTCCTCAGGCGTATTTTGCAAGCCAAAACTGATCCTGAGCACACCCTGCAAATTAAGCATCGGTACCAACTTGAGCACATTGCGTTGAATTCGGTCCTGCAAGGGCGTAAAACCCAGCAGCTGCTTAAGCAATATATGGGCGCAATGGCAACCGAAACGGGTACCAATCCCTGCCTGGTGTGCCAGGTTGCGTGCCAGGCCACTATTCAGTTTGTTGCCAATGCTCAAGGCTACAACCGCTGTTTGATCGGCAAGTCGGGATTGATCGGTTCCCGGAATACCATACAACTTCAATTCGGTGATGCCAGTCAATCTACGAACTGCCTGATTCAGTAATTGATGTTCCTCGTCAGCAATCAAATCAAAACCAATAGATCGAAGCAGGTGTATGGCTTTGCCAATGGCTGCAATGCCTGCTGAATTTTCTTCGCCAAAGGCTTTTATTTGCATCAGTTCTTCTTTATTAAAAGCAAGCGCTCCTTTTCGTGCAATCAAAACGCCTGTGCCAAAAGGGGCATACATTTTATGACCTGAGAAAGCCAGAAAATCGATATGGCAAGCTTCCATGTCAATTGAACGATGGGCTGCCAGTTGTGCGGCATCAACCAACAAGCGGGCGCCATAGCGGCGAGTAATATTCCCGATGGCCTGTAAATTGTTGCAAGTGCCAATGATATTGGAAGCACCACTTACCGCAACAAGTGCGATGTGCTTGTTGCCATGTAGCTTGGCTTTGTTGAAACTGACGAGGGTGTTTTCGAGTGCTTCCAGGTTGAAAAAGCCGGCTTTGTCCACCTCTGTCCTGATCAGGCTGTACCCGGACAATTGTCGCCACGGAAGGTCATTGGAGGAGTGCTCAAGCATGGAACCCAATATGATTTGCTCATCCTCAGATTTGGGTGCTTTGGCATAACTTTCGGCTACCAGGTTGATCGCCTCGGTGGTATTGGACGTAAAAATCAAATCGTATAGATCAGGGTTTGCACCAAATGACGCATATACGAGTTGCTCAACAGCTTTTGTGAGCTTCTTTTTTATGGATTCGGGCTGGCCCAAAGCCTTGCAATAAGTCTCCCATACGGGTTCCAATGCCGGGCTTGTGGCGCTGTTATCCAAATTGATATAAGGACTTGACCCATTGGTGGTTGGTACCTGTACACGCCTACCGATCCAACTTTTCTTCAACTCATTGAGCAACTCTTCCCTTTTCAGTTTTTCAAACCCATCGCCGAAAAGGATTTCATCTGTCGAGTTCAATGCTTTATGCGCTGATTTATGAAATACATCTTCACCCAATTCGCTCACCAGCAACAATGCCCTGGCAAAAGCAATACAATTGATAATGGCTGGTGTTCCGGCCTCCAAACGGTCGGGGAAATTGGCCCACATCACCCAATCATTGCCATATAGTTTGGTGGTGCCTCCACCAACAAATCCCGACTTGATCTTTTTCAGTTCCTTTTTTGCAATGGCCAATGCCGTAACACCGAGATGGAGTCCGATATCGGAGCTTTTCAAAACATGAAAATGGTCTGGGTGCATAGATGCTTTCAGCCGGTCAGCATAGAGTCCCGAAGCAAAAACCAGGCAGTATTTGTGTTCGCTGAGCCCCATATATGCAAGCACAATTGAGCGGGCCTTTTCGTATAAATGGGTGGTTGCAAGCGAAGCCGGTCCGCTGCCACGGTGCACATTGGCATAGGTTTCGAGGGCGGCATACATGCTTTTTTCAAGGGCAGCAAAGGCATCGTCACCCTTGTTGTTTTTGGTTTGTAAGCTAGTTCTCATAAGGGTTATTTTTTTGATTTTTTTGAGGAGGCATCGCTCAAATCACAACTGAAAACAGCCTCCAAAGGCTGCCCAAAGGTATGGGCAATGCGGAATGCCAGCTCAAGGCTGGGGAAGTACTTGCCATTTTCGATGGCAACAATGGTTTGCCGCGAAACGCCTGTTTTGTCGGCCAGTTCTTGCTGTGTCATTTCATCAGCAAAAAACCGCAGTTTACGAATATTGTTGGTAATGATTACTTTACCCATATCAAACTCCTTTCCTGTAAAAATACAAACGGGCAATTTCGTTCACGGTGCTGGCAACAAAGCCCGAGGAAATAAGCACCACAAACATCACCCATGGCTGCATGCCAAGGGCCAATGCCCCCATGGCCAGCATAAAGCCCACGATGAAAATGTAATGGGAAATTTTGATGGCTTTCAGCTCGATCAGCTTGTCGCGTTCATCGTCGATTGGGTCGATCTCCTCATCCTTTTGCATGATGTGAATAAAAATGGCAAACACAATCTGTATGATTATTTGTGCCCCAATGGCAATGGGGATCAGGTAAAGGAACGACTTGCCCCAAAACTTAAAATCGTTCAAAATATCCTGGTTCCCGGCTATGTGGCTGTTGTACACATAACTTGCATAAATGAGCATAATCAGCACCGAGCTCACCAATGATAATAGAATCCTTTTTTCTTTGATGTCCATATTGGCCTCCTTTTGGTTGAGATGTTATACTTGATGTCAATAAATTTCGATACAAAGATAAATATGTTTTACAATATGTCAAGTTAATTTTACATTAATTTGAAGTAAAAATCTTATAACATTGTAAATCATTTTTTTACGACGATACGTGCTTTTTAGATTTTGAAATTTATCATGCTGATTGATAATCAGAAGGTCATCAATCGCATTTTCTGATTGAAGATGGATGATAAAGGTATATCCCTAAAAAATAAAGCCTCACTGAATCACAAAATAAAGACCCTCAAACACACTGACTCACAGCCTCACAGAATAACTGACTCACAAAATAAACTCCTTCAAACACACTGAATCACAGCATCACAGAATAACTGCCTCACAAAATAAACTCCCTCAAACACACCGCCTCACAGAATAACTGACTCACAAAAAACACTCACTCAAACGCCTGAATACCCGTAATATCAGCTCCTGTAATTAATAAATGTATATCATGGGTGCCTTCATAAGTGATGACAGATTCGAGGTTCATTATATGGCGCATAATCGGAAAATCGGCAGTGATGCCCATGGCGCCCAATATCTGACGGCTTTCGCGTGCCACCTGCAAGGCCATTTGCACATTGTTTCGTTTGGCCATACTAATTTGTGCCGGGTTGGCTTTGTCTTCATTGCGCAGCATGCCGAGGCGCCAGGCCAATAGTTGCGCCTTGGTGATTTCGGTCAGCATTTCGGCCAGTTTTTTTTGCTGTAACTGAAAGGCTGCTATGGGCTTGCCAAATTGCTTGCGCTCCAATGCATAGTCGAGGGCGGTGTGGTAGCAGTCCAAAGCGGCACCAATGGCTCCCCAGGCGATGCCATACCGCGCTGAATTGAGGCATTTGAGGGGGCCTTTCAATCCACTGATATTGGGCAAAATATTCTCTTTCGGAACACGCACATCATCAAAAACCAATTCACCTGTTATGGAGGCACGCAACGACCATTTATCTTTGGTTTCGGGTGCGGTAAAACCGGCCATGCCTTTTTCCACAATCAGGCCGCGCACTTTTCCACTTTCATCTTTGGCCCACACAATGGCGATGTCGGCTATGGGTGCATTTGTAATCCACATTTTTGACCCATTGAGCAGGTAATGGTCGCCTTTGTCCTGAATACGGCTAAGCATACCACCAGGATCGCTGCCATGGCCCGGTTCGGTGAGGCCAAAGCAGCCAACCAATTCGCCGCTTGCCAGTTTGGGCAGGTATTTTTTACGCTGTTCTTCGCTGCCAAAAGTATAGATGGGATACATTACCAACGAACTTTGCACCGAAGCGGCCGAGCGGACAGCACTGTCGCCCCTTTCCAATTCTGTCATGATCAAACCATAGGCCATTTGGTCCAATCCGGCACCACCATATTGTTCCGGGATGTAGGGCCCCAGCGCACCCAAATCGCCCATTTCACGCATAAGGCCATGCGGAAAGCGGTGCTCCAGGGCAGCTTTTTCTATAATGGGCTTCACCCTGCGGTTTACCCAATCGCGTATGGATGAGCGGATTATTTTGTGGTCGTCGCCCAACAATTCATCTATATTGAAGTAATCAACGGCTTGGTAGTTTTTGTGGTTCATGGGAGGTATTTTTTTATGATTGGTAAAATTAACAATTCCCTGCATGTAGCGGGCATTTGTTAACTTTGCAAAGGTTGCACCAAGTGGGTCAGACAAAGCGGTTGGCAGCACAAAAGTTAAGCTTCACCGTCCCTGAACCACCAATGTCATTGTTTAACCCAAATCAAAAAAAATGAACAAAATGAAAAAAGTAATCGCTACAAAGCAAGCGCCCTCAGCTATTGGCCCTTATAGCCAGGCAATTGAAGCCAATGGCATGTTGTTTATTTCGGGTCAGATTCCGATTGACCCGGCAACAACTAAAATTGTTGAAGGAGGCATCAAGGAGCAAACACAGCAAGTAATGAAAAACATTGGCGCCATTCTGGAAGCTGCCGGATATACCTTTGCCGATGTGGTAAAGTCAACTTGTTTGCTCAGCGATATGGCCCATTTTGCTGCTATGAACGAGGTTTATGGAAGCTATTATGAGGTGGACCCTCCCGCCCGTGCTGCTTTTGCCGTGAGAACACTTCCACTGAATGTTTTGGTTGAGATCGAAACCATGGCGGTTAAGAGCGTTTAAAGTTACTTTTCCGCCAGCCAATTGTTTATTATTTGCTGGCCATGCGCTGTCATATAGGATTCCGGGTGAAACTGCAGTCCACGGACATCGTACTCAAGATGCCTGAAAGCCATAATATGGCCCTGATCATCAGTTGCTATTACTGCAATTTCTGGTTGCAGGCTTTCGGGGTCAATCAGCCACGAATGGTATCTGCCACACGCAAAACGGATTGGCAGGCCGGCCAGCAAATAATCAGCCACTCCGGATTTAATTGTTTGTGAAGCAAAGCCATGAAAACTATGTGCTGTGTGTTTCAACCGGCATCCAAAGTGCAAGGCAAGTGCCTGGTGCCCCAAACAAATGCCAAGCATGGGCAATTTGGAGGCTAAATGTGCAACAAGAAGCATCAAATTTCCTGATTCGCCGGGCAATCCGGGGCCGGGCGAAATCAGTACCTTGTCGATATTGCCGGGCAGTTGGTTGATTTGTATGGTGTTGGGGACAATGGTCAGGCGATGATCAAGACCACTCTCGCGCAAAAGCTGAACAAGGTTGTAGGTAAACGAATCGTAATTGTCAATCAAAAGGATATGCATGAACCCAAATTTGGCTTCGCAAAAATACATTTTCAAAACACATACGCCAATCCGTGACTTTAAAAATGAAACCGCTTGCTGCTATTTATTTAAAAGCGCATCCGGTTTCCGGCTAATATCTTAATTTTGTTGCATTATCACTAAAAAGTATTTGCGTGCAAATCAACAGGGTCGGCTATTTCATTTTTATTTTGTTCGGTTCGGTTTTTTTAGGCTCGTGCACAGCCAAAAAATTTGTTCCTGAAGGCAAGCATCTTGTTACAGCAAACAAGGTGGAATTTGAAGGCAAGAAGCCAGACTTTTCGCGTTCTGATTTGTCCATGTTCATCACACAACGTACCAATAGAAGCATATTGGGCATGAGGCCTCAGCTCTGGGTTTGGTATACTACACAAAGAAAAACAGACAGAAGTTTCTGGCGCTGGATAAATGAAACTTTTGGCATGGAGCCTTTTTATTTTGAAGAAGGTTTGATGCAGGCTTCGGCCACCCAGATGGTGCGTTATGCAAACAATGTAGGGTATTTTAATGCTGCAGCCGAACCTGAGGTGAAAAAGAATGACAAGCTGGCTGAAGTAAACTACTGGGTGCAAGCTGGTTGGCCTTATGTGATCGACAGCATCACCTATGACATCAGCGACACCCTGATTGCTTCCTTTTATGAAAAGCTGAAACCCGATTCGCGGCTTAAGCCAGGCATGAATTTTAATGCTTACCTCATGGACGATGAGCGCGACCGCATTACTGAATACCTGAAAAACGAAGGGTATTATTATTTCACCCGCGATTACATCCTTTTTGAAGTCGATAGCAACTTTAAGAAGCGAAAGATGCATATGAATTTGAAAATAAACAACCTACGCGTTGCTGACAAAAACCGCCGAGGTACTTTTCAAACCAAGCCCCACAAGCGTTTTTTTATTAATCAGGTAAACATCATACCAGCCTTTAATCCATTTAATCCTTCTCCACTGCCATTCGACACGGTGAAGCTGGAGGTTTCGCAAGGCCGCGACAAGCAGAAAAACAAGCTGTTTTTTTACTTTCAGGGCGAACCACGGATCAGGCCCCAAACATTCAGCCAGACCATACAGTTGCAGGATGGCGAACCCTATAGTTTGCGCAAAGTGAGGCAAACCTACCGAAGCCTTTCAAATTACCGGCTTTTTTATGCTGCCAATATCACTTTCGACACCCTGATCAAGCAGCCCCAATTTGACGACAGCCTGAAAAACTGGTTTGATTGTACCATTCAGTTGCAGCGCAACAAAGTACATTCATATAATGTTGATATTGAAGGAACAAACTCGGGAGGTGACTTGGGTATCAGGGGTAGCCTGGTATATACGAACAAGAATCTTTTCAAAGGCGCTGAGGTTTTCCGTTTTCGAATCAATGGCGGTTTCGAAGCACAGCGGCTTGTTACTGCAATCGAGCAGGGAGCCAACACATCTGGTAATTCCATTTTCAACACAACTGAATTTGGAGCCGATATGAGTTTGTTTTTTCCCCGCTTTCTGAGTCCGGTGCCATTTCGGTACTTCACACGGGAGTACCAACCCAAAACAAATATCAGTTTCGGTTTTGGGGCACAGCAAAGGCAAAACTACAGCCGCACAATTCTTAAAAGCTCTTTTGGATATGATTGGATGGCCAGTCCAACCATCTCCCATATGTTTACACCTATTTACGTAAGCTCGATCAAGGTAAGCCCTAGCCCGGCCTTTGCCCGCTTATTGGATTTGGAACCCAATCAGCGGATTAAGTTGCAGTATTCCAATCACCTTATTGCAAGCCTGCGCTATAGTTTTGTTTTCAACAACCAAAATATTAATAAAATAAACGACTTTTTTTACCTGCGGTTCAATTTTGAAAGTGCGGGTAATTTAATCAGTGCATTCAACAACACCCCTTTAATAACGCAGCAGGAAAACTTTAGCGAGCTTTTTGGAATCCGGTATGCGCAATTTAGCCGTATTGACATTGATTTCAGATACTACAGGCAACTAAATCCGACCAGCCGCTTTGTGTTTCGTACATTTTTAGGCCTTGGCTTGCCTTATGGCAACTCACAGGATATGCCATTCGAACGCAGCTTTTATGCCGGCGGGGCCAATGGTATGCGCGGCTGGCAATTTCGCGAACTGGGCCCTGGAACTTATAATGGCGAGGCCAATATTGAACGCATTGGTGATATACAAATAGAAGGAAGTGCCGAATACCGCTTTCCCATTTATAGTTTTTTCAAAGGCGCCCTTTTTGTTGATGTTGGCAATATATGGACGATCAATGACCTGGATTATCTGCCGGGAGGCGTATTTAACTGGGACACTTTCTATAAACAATTTGCCCTTGATGCCGGCATGGGCTTCCGCTTCGATTTTTCATTTTTCATTTTCCGCGTTGATGCTGCCATGCCCCTGCACAACCCAGGCCTTGAAAAGGGAAATCGCTGGAACTTCAACAGCATGCGCCTTGGCGATGTGATGTGGCAGTTTGGTATTGGATATCCATTCTGATTCACCAATCATATCATGCTGTTTGTGCTATTATTTAAGCATTTGTTGTAACCAAACTATGGATAGAAACGATTTATATTCACTTATTTTCAACAACTTCCGCTTAAACCCTACCAAAGGGCAGGACTTGGTGATGCGCCACCTCGCTGCTTTTTTGCTCTCGGAAAAGCACAACCCCTTATACCTGCTTAAAGGCTATGCCGGAACAGGAAAAACTACGCTTGTCGGAGCTTTGGTAAGGGTTTTACCATTGCTGAAAATGGGTTTTGTTTTGCTTGCCCCCACAGGAAGGGCTGCCAAGGTGTTGCAGTCGTATAGTGGTAAAGCGGCCTTTACCATCCATCGTAAAATCTATTGGCGCCGGCCCCTTGCTGATGGCAGTATTCAGTTGACCATAGCTCCCAATAAGCACAAGAACACCCTGTTCATTGTTGACGAAGCCTCCATGATCGGTGACAACAGCACCGGTGGCAGTATGTTTACTTCCAACAACTTGCTTGACGATTTAATGGCCTATGTGCAAGAAGGTGAAAACTGCCGATTGATGCTTATTGGCGACCATGCGCAGCTTCCACCGGTGGGTATCGACAGCAGCCCGGCACTTGATTTGGCCTATTTAAAAGCAACTTACGACCTTACGGCAGCTGAATTTGAGCTGGATGAGGTGATGCGCCAGGAGCTTGAATCAGGAATTTTGTACCATGCCACCGGCTTGCGCCTCAAATTGCAACAGGATCAATATGATATGCCTGTTTTTGACCAATCTGACTTTGCCGATGTTGTGCAGGTAGGTGGCGACGATTTTGAGGATTTATTGCACGAGGCCTTTGGTGGAAAGGATTTTGGGAAATCTGTGATTATTTGCCGGTCGAACCGCAGGGCGAATAATTTTAACAATGCAGTCAGGGCACGTATTTTTGGTTATGAAGAAATGATTGCCGGGGGCGACTTGCTGATGGTGGTAAAAAACAATTATTATTGGGCCAGCGAATCCGAAAGCATGGGTTTTATTGCCAATGGCGATATGCTGGTCGTAAACCGCATCAGCCGTATCGAGGAGCTGTATGGGTTCATTTTTGCCGATGCGGACATCAGTTTCCCGGATTATCCAGAGGAAAATCCCATTCAGGTAAAGCTCTTGCTCGATACCTTGCAGCTGGAAACACCTTCGCTAAGTGAAAGTGATTACCGCCGTCTTTCCGACGCCATCGAAGAGGATTATTTGGATATTTCCAATAGGGGACAACGAAGGGCCAAGGTGCGCAGCAACCCCTATTTCAATGCTTTGCAGGTGAAGTTTGCTTATGCACTCACCTGTCACAAAACACAGGGCGGACAATGGCCGTTTGTGTTTGTTGATGGGGGCGGATTGCCTGCTGATCAGCTTGATGCCGGAACCTTGCGCTGGTTATATACGGCCGTAACCCGTGCAACAGATAAGCTGCTGCTGGTGAACTTTCAGGGAAGTTTTTTCGTTGAATAATAAGTGCTTGCCTCTAAAGTAAGCATCCTGCCCCCCGATAACTTACCTCACAGTCTATAGGGCCTTTAGCCAATCCACAATAAGTTGCATGGCAGAAGGGGCAAAAGTTTCTTCAATTTTAGCGTATTCGCCAGGCGCACCCGTTTCGGCAGTCTGGAACAAATGGTTCAGGTCAGGCAATATGTGGCTGGTAACTTTCTTGTTGCCATTTTTACTTATAATAGTTTTGATGGCATCAATATTGGACCGGGCTTCAACTTGTGTGTCTTTTTCGCCATTGAGTGCCAAAACGGGGCATTTTATCTTGCTCAGGTAGTCAGCTGGTTTATAATTGATAAAAAACAGAAACCAGGGGGTAAGTACTGATTCAGTACTGGCCATTAGCTGTTGCTCAAGCATTTGTTTGCGCTGTGGATTATCTCCGGAAAGTTTTTCTGCCATCTTGCCCATTTCGTTTGCCACGGCTGTTCGCGCTTTTTCAAGGTCTTTCTCCTTTTGCAGAATATCGAAAACAGCTTGGTTGGTTTCGTTCGTTATTTGCAGTTCCATGGGTGATGCCCCTTGTGCCTCACCGATGAGCTGGGCCTGCTTAAGCATCAGCTCAGGAATAGCTACGCCGGGGGCGGCAAGCAAAACGATAAAGGCTACATCCTTGCTATCGGCAGCCAGCATTTGGGCAATCATGCCGCCTTCGCTATGTCCTATTACACCACACTTTTTCTTGTTGATGCGTTTTTGTGAACGCAAAAAATCAAAGGCAAAACGGGCATCCTCTTTAAAATCAACGGATGTAGAGGCAGCAAAATCGCCTGTTGAGCCTGCAAAACCACGGTCGTCATAGCGGAGGGTGGCAATGCCATTTCGGGTAAGGAAATCGGCCAGTACCAGAAAGGGCTTGTGTCCTGCAATTTCTTCGTCGCGGTTTTGTGGGCCTGAACCACTTACGAGCACCACAGCCGGATGGGGGCCTTTGCCCCTGGGGATGGTCAGGGTGCCGGCCAGTTGCACTCCTGCTGTGGTGTTGTTGATCATCACTTCTTCGGTAGCATAGGGGAAAGGAGGCAGGGGTTCCTGGGGCCTGATGGGTTTGTTGCTTTGCTTGTCCGTGCGGCTCAATACCAAACGAAAGCGCATGCCGGCCTGCACCCAATTGCCGGCGATGCTTCCATCTGCCTGAATTTCGCCACTAAAGTTGGCAGCCATAGGTGGCAGTTCCAGTATCAATTGCTTACCGTCAAAGGTTGTTTTTTCAACGGGGATATCAAAAGCCATTTGGTCGGGGCTGTCGAGGGTTGACTGGTATGCGCCGTTCTGTGCTGTTATATTCACCACCAGGGTAAGCTTGTCGCCGGGTACTTCCAGGGTGCCATTCCATGTGCCGGAAATAGTTGTTTGCTGTGCCAAAAGGCTGGTGTTGAGCATTAAAAGCCATACCAGTTGAAAAAAAAGCGTTTTCATAATTGGGTATATTATTTTGTGGGATGAAAGCATCATTCTATAAGCTTAATTATTTCAGCGAAAATAAGCCAATCCGGAATTCAAATTTTTTTTTTTTGCTTTACTCTTGGAAATAAAACCTTTTCAATACATTTGCCCATAGCAAACCAAAACCCACAGATGAACCCCAGTCCGGCCATCGGTAACACCCAAAGCGGCAACAATGCCGGAGATGGAGTTTTGTGGGCGGCGGGGAGCACCGAAACCATGTATTACCTACACAAGGACTCCCTCGGCAGCATCTCCGCCATAACCGATGCCACCAGCAACCTTTTAGAAAGCTTAAGTTATGATGCGTGGGGCAGAAGGCGCAAGGCAACCAACTGGGCCGGTTACAACGTCACCTCCACCCTATTCGACCGCGGATTTACAGGACATGAACATCTGCCGCAATTTGGCCTGATAAACATGAATGGAAGGGTGTATGACCCCTTCTTAGCGCGCTTCTTAAGCCCTGATCCATTTGTACAGGCTCCCAACTACACCCAAAACTTCAATAGGTACAGCTATGCCTTTAACAATCCATTGAAATATACCGACCCTGATG
>CAYTUA010000520.1:0-3441 GCA_964440855.1 uncultured Lentimicrobiaceae bacterium | reverse complement strand
GCGATTTGGCCTATGGAATGAAAACAGATTAGAAATGAGTAAAGTAGTTGTTGAGAACATACGGATTTCATTTACTTCTATAACAAGCCACTTGCTGCGCACTGTGCTTACGGTCGCCATTATTGCCTTTGGAATTATGGCTTTGGTAGGAATTCTGACAGCCATCGATTCATTGAAATATTACCTCAATGAAAATTTTTCCATGATGGGTTCCAACACCTTTAATTTGCGAAACCGCGAAATGGTTGTGCAAATGGGAGGTCAACGCTCAGCAGCCAAATCCTACAAAGCCATTTCTTATCGTGAAGCCTTGAAATTTAAAGAATTATACACATTTCCGGCATCAACAAGTATTTACACCTGGGGCACAGGCATTGCCACACTCAAGTACAACAACGAAAAGACAAACCCCAATATTCAGGTGGTGGGGGTTGACGAAAACTACATTTTCAATTCGGGCTACGAAATTGAGTCCGGCAGGAATATAAGTGCCCAGGAAGTGCAAAACGGCAGCCATGTAGCAGTCATTGGCAGCAGCATTGTTGAAAGTTTGTTTAAAAACAACGAAGATCCCATTGGCGAAATCATCAGCGTAGGGCCCGGCAAATACCGTATAGTTGGCGTTCTCAAAGAAAAAGGTTCAAGTATGGGATTCACCGGCGACAGGCATTGCATGATTCCCCTTAACAATGTGCGGCAATATTTTTCGCGCCCCAATATGAATTACACCTTAAGTGTGCGGGCCAACAGCACCGAAGAAATGGAGGGGGCCATAGGCGAAGCTACCGGCACATTCAGGGTGGTGCGGGGCGATGAACTGGGGCAGGAAAGTTCCTTCTCCATTGTGAAAAGTGATAATATTGCCAATATGTTGATTGAGCTTACAGGAACGATTTCGTGGGGGGCAACAGCTATTGGGCTGATTACCCTTTTTGGGGCAGCCATCGGGCTGATGAATATCATGCTGGTATCCGTTACCGAGCGCACCCGCGAAATTGGCATACGTATGGCTATAGGGGCAACCCGAAAAACAATCAGAAACCAGTTTTTGGTTGAATCGGTGGTGATTGCCCAATTCGGAGGATTGCTGGGTATAGCCGCCGGCGTTTTAATAGGCAATACACTGTCGCAAATACTGGAATCTGCCTTTATCATTCCCTGGACTTGGATAGGGGTAGCCATCCTGCTATGTTTTGTTGTTGCCCTGGCCTCCGGAATTATTCCCGCCAACAAGGCAGCCAGTCTGGATCCGATCGAATCGCTGCGCTATGAATAAGAATGAGGGTGATAGCAATGTGTGAAGCATACAATAATCTCATCAAAAGAAACAAGGCATGGGCCAATAAAAAGAAAGATATCCAACCGGATTATTTTTCAAATATCCAACTACCCCAAAAACCCCCATTCCTCTATATCGGATGTTCGGACAGCCGCATGCCATTGGATGCATACACCCAAACTGACCCCGGCCAGATGTTTGTGCATCGCAACATTGCCAATCAGGTTTCGCTTACCGACATCAATTTTTTATCAGTTCTTGAATATGCTGTGAATGTGCTAAAAGTTCACCACATTATTGTTTGTGGACATTATCAGTGCGGTGGTGTTGAGGCGGCCTATTCCAACAAGGCGGATGGGCTCGTGGGCAACTGGGTAAATCCCATTCGCGACCAGGTATTGAAGTATGATGAAGAACTGAACAGCATTGCCGACATAAATTTGAGGCTTAACCGTCTCTCTGAATTGAATGTGGTGCAACAGGTGGAGAACCTTTACAAAACAACCATTGTGCAAAGGGCATTGGAAACCGACCCCAATCAGTTCCAAATACACGGGTGGGTCCTTGATCTTTCCACTGGGCTTATTGTTGAATTGGATTTGCCACACGGAAAGTGGTTGCAAAAAGGTTTGGTGAAACGTGAATGGATGGAAAAACAAAATAATGAATAGAGGTGGCATCTGCTGCCCGCAACTAACACGCACTATTTATGGCCAATTTTGACTTTACAAAAAGAGATAGCTTCGGCTCTAAAATGGGTATAATTGCAGCAGCTGCGGGTTCTGCAATTGGCTTGGGAAACATATGGCGTTTCCCGTATATTGCCGGTGAAAATGGCGGAGGCGCCTTTTTGCTGGTTTATTTGTTTTTCATTGTTGTTATTGGTGTGCCTGTTATGCTGTCAGAATTCATAATCGGGCGCAGTGCACAGCGCAATCCCTTGGGTGCACTCAAACAGCTGGCACCTAAAACGTATTGGTTTTTGGTTGGATTTCTGGGCATTGCAGCCGCTTTTTTTATCCTGGCCTTTTACACAACCGTTGCCGGCTGGACCCTCGAATACCTGTATCTGGCCCTTACCAACGGCTTTAGGGGAATGGGTGCAGACCAAATGAGCAGCATGTTTGAGCAGTTCAGGACCAGTGGCATGCGACCCTTGGTATGGCAAGGCATTTTTATGTTTTTTACCGCTTTTATTGTTTACCGGGGCATTAAAAACGGCATTGAAAAGTACACAAAAATACTGATGCCAGCCCTGTTGCTTATCATCATCGTGTTGGCAATCAGGGCTATTACGCTTCCCGGTGGCGGCGAGGGACTCGTTTTCCTTTTCAAACCTGATTTCAGCAAACTCACTGCCAATGGCGTGATGCAAGCGCTTGGCCAATCCTTCTTTTCCCTGAGCATTGGCATGGGGGCGCTTATAACTTATGGATCATACATTAGTAAAAAGGACAATCTGGGCGTTACAGCCATTTCGGTTACAGCAGCTGATATGTTGATAGCTGTCCTGGCAGGGGTTGCTATTTTTCCGGCTGTTTTTGCATTCGGCATTCAGCCCGAAGCAGGCCCCGGCTTGGTATTTATCACCCTGCCCATGATTTTTCAGCAAATGACGGGTGGTTATTTCTTTTCGCTCATATTTTTCCTTCTTTTATCCATTGCAGCGCTCACTTCTACCATATCATTGCTCGAAGTGGTGGTGGCCTATATGAGTGAGGAACTGAATATAAACCGCAAGAAATCAACCATTGTCGGAGCCTTGAGTATTGCAGTATTGGGTGTTTTTTGCACCTTGAGCCAGGGCCCTTTGCCCGGTTTGCGCATTGGCGAAAGAAACCTTTTCGACCTGCTCGATTTTAGTTCAGCCAATATTATGCTGCCTTTGGGTGGCCTGCTCATTGTTATTTTTGCCGGTTGGTTTATGGGGGTTGACAAGGTGTTTGACGAACTGAGCAATGGCGGCAAATTAAATGTGCGTTATAAGTATGCTTTCCTATTCATTATCAGATTTATAGCTCCCATTGGCATTGCCTTGGTCTTTTTAAATGGAATAGGCATATTGAACTTTTTTAGTGGGGGGGATTTGTAAATTGAGAAATGGAAGTGTTGGCATCCTAATCAATTTAAGTTTTAGAAATAATAGGTATAAATTATATATC
>CAYTUA010000519.1:0-6751 GCA_964440855.1 uncultured Lentimicrobiaceae bacterium | reverse complement strand
TTTCCATTTGTCTTGCAGAACCTTAAATTCGTCGTATGTTTTCTTGAGCGTTTCTTCTGAAGAGATCAATTGTTTGAGGTCTTCAAGAATGCCTAGTTTTTCTTTTAGGTTGATTTGCTTTTGCTTTTCCAACTGTTCGTTAAAGCGGGCCTTGTTCTCTTTGTACTGGCCGAAAGCTGCCTTAAACCTTACTTCGAGGGGATCATCGGTATGTTCAAACGACTCTTTATCGCCCCCTTCTTCTAAAAACTGCTCATATTCCTTTTCAATGTCCTGTTTGTTCAGCTGTAAAAAACGCACCTTGATGGATGCCACTTTGCTTTTGATAAGCGACAATTCAGACTCCGTCACGGTTTCCTCGAGCAATTCAACAAGCTCCAACTTGTTCATGCTTTCGAGCATACCCAACTCATCATCCTCCGACTCGTCATCTTCATCCATGTGCGATGCAACTGCCTGGTTTGATGCAATCAACTCTGCAATTTCGTTTCGCTCACCTTTAGTTATCAACGGCTTTGCCTTGACTTTTGCAGGCCGTTTTTCCTTCTCGGGCAATTTGTTGGATGCAATCAATTCGAGAATTGCGGCTTTGTCGGCATCCGTAATGATTACCTCTTTTGTATCTTCCTTTTCTGGCTCAGCAGCTTGCGACTTCTCTTCGGCAATCAGGTTGCTGCTGATTAACTGTTTGATGGTCTCAACTTCAGCTTCTTCCAGCTTGTAAGCAGGGCTTGCTTCCGGAAGATTTTCTTTTGTGCTTTCAGTTGGCTGCACTTCATTTTGTGCTGCAATTTCATCCTTTGGCTGCATGCTGTTGTCAATGGTTTCATTTTCCATTGGTTGGGAATTCGCCTCCTGGCCATTTTCGAGGGCCGGATTTTGATCGAGCTGGTCTTTGTTTTCCATTTTACGTATAAAAAAATTATTAGTAATTATCTGATTACCGCTACTTACGGCAAAGAGATATGGGTTCATAACAAGGTTTGCAAAAATAGTAAATATTTGTCTCTGAACGATTTTTGTGTTAATATCTGTGGCTTTTAATTAATCAGCAGATAATGAATGTTGTAGGGATAAAACGAATTCATTACTTGAATATTTTTCTGGAAATTGGCAATCGCGAATTTGGATCAGCTCCAGGATTTTCTTTTGATTAACAATCAGCTTGTTCGGTATTTAGATCATTAAAACGCTAATTTTCATCCTCTTCCGGAAACTTTGTTTCGCATAAGATGGGGTCTTCGTCCAATTCATTAATAACGGACCCTTTGCTCAAGGGGATGCGCATCATATGCGAAACACGGGCAATCATATGGGATGCCACAGGTGCTGTTGCAATAATGAAAATAATTACCATGAGCGACCCGATGATGGTTTCTGCATTTGGATGGCTTATCACAACAGCCAACAAAAACAAGACGATACTTAATGAAGATGCTTTGGTAATGGCGTGCATGCGCATATACACATCATGCAGCTTGAGAATGCCCAATGCTGCAACAAGCATAAAAAGAGAGGCTAAGATTATCAGTATGGCTATGATCCAATCAATCATCACAAACAGTTTTTTTAAGGTATTTGGCAAAAGCAACATTGCCCATAAAAACAATGAGGGCGATAACAAGGGCTACATTGATGTAAATGGTTTTGCCGGTTAAAATAATAAAAACCAGAATGATACCAATGGTTGCTGAAGCCACCAGGTCAATCACAATAATCCTGTCGGGAACGGTAGGGCCTTTGAGCAAACGGTACAAGGCTGCGAAATAGGCCAGCGACAGGCAAAACAGCGCAAAGTGAAGGGCAAATCCAATGGGTGTGTCAGCGGCAGGTATCATTCAAAAATTTGTTTAATTTTTCTTTCAAAACTATTTTTTACTTTCAGCTTAAAAGCTTCTGGGTCTTCCAGATACATGGAGTGTACATACAATCTTTTGCGGTCGGGTGTAAGTTCCACGCTCAGGCTGCCGGGTGTCATCGACAAAAGGTTCGACAGGGCAATAATAGCAGTATCACTTTTTAGGTCGAGGTCGATGCCAACAATTCCGTGCTTGAAACTTTTGTGTGGGCGTACAATATCCCACGCCAATAAGATGCTCGATACAAACAATTCCTTAAAATAGAAACCGATAAACAGGATAAACCTGAAAATCCTTAGAGGTATGCTGCTTAGTTTCTTCATGTATGATTATTTTAAAACGGTTTTGATATATAGATCGGCATCGAGCAATTGTCTGCCAGCTTCGAAAAAGTAGTCTGCCAAAAAGCCGGTCGATAGGCCAAAAGCAATTATCAAACCAACCATTATGATGCTTGCCCAGAGCGAGCTTTCCGGCAATTTGTTTTTTGCCCTGGCCTGACTGTCATCCGGTATTTTTTTCCAAATGGCTTCATTCCAGATTTTTATCATCGAAAAAAGGGTTATGATGCTCACCATGATGGCCACTGCCGTAATTTTCCATGCCCCTATTTCAAAACCTCCATAGATAAGGAACAATTTGCCGAAAAAGCCAGGCGTAGGTGGTATTCCGGCCAATGACAGGGCTGGCAGCAGGAATAAAAATGCCAGCAAGGGCTTGTCCTTGTATATCCAGCCAATTTCCTTGAGGTCGTAGCTGCCCCTGAATTTGTAGATAAGTCCCCCGGCAAGGAATGTAGCTGTTTTTGAGAGCATATTGTGCACCATAAAATAAATGGCACCACCCAGGCCAATCACCGTGGCAAAGCCGAGTCCCATAATCATATAGCCAATCTGACTAATGATGTGAAACGACAATATTTTGCGAATATCGTAAGAGGATGCAGCCATCAAAACCCCTGAAACCATCGTGATTCCAGCTATTACGAGGACAATAACCTGCCAGGTGGTCTGGTCTGTTGTGATAAAAAGGCTGTAGAAACGGATGATTACATATACGCCCACTTTGGTTAAAGTGCCAGCAAAAAAGGCTGTTATGGCCATGGGCGGTGTGGGGTAGGAGGCAGGAAGCCAGAAAAAAAACGGAAAAAGAGCGGCCTTGATGCCAAAGGCAACAAAAAACAACATCAATGAGCTGTTTATCAGCTGTGTGTGCTCTGTTTCGCGGAGTTTGAGGGCGATATCAGCCATATTGAGGGTGCCCATTTGTCCATACATCAGGCCAATAGCTGTAACAAAAAGAACAGAACCAATCAGGTTGAGCACTACATATTTAACTGCGCCACGAAGCTGTTGTTTTTCAGCGCCCAAAGTAATCAATACGAAAGATGAAATCAGCATCACCTCGAACCAAACATACAGGTTAAAAATATCACCTGTGAGGAAAGAGCCATTTACGCCTGTTACCAATCCATGAATGAGCACGTAGAAGCCTGCTTTCTTGCGGGTTTCGCCTATAAAACCAAAGGAATAGATGGTAACCAAAAGTGACAGCAATGCCGTTGTAAACAGCATGATGGCTGTAAATAAATCGGCTGTAAAAGTAATGCCGAAGGGCGCGGGCCAGCCCCCTGCCTGCATGGCGTAAGGGCCATACTGCACAACGTTTGAAAGAATGATGGCTGCATGTACCAGAAGATAGGACATGGAGGCCAGGCTTATGATCTGCTGCATACGTACAGAGCGGTGGCTGAAAAGCAACAGCATAATGGCTGCCAGGGGCAATATTACAGGTATAAACAGGCTCATGTTTGATCGTTTTCTGCAAGCTCGTCTAAATCAACGGCTCCGGTTTCTTTGTTGAAGCGATATACCAGCACCAGGGAAAAGGCCGTAACACCTAAACCGATCACGATAGCCGTAAGTATTAAGGCTTGGGGCAATGGGTCAGAAATGGTGGATAGGTCAACGCTGCCATCTGATTGGGCGAATGCAGGTTCGCCACTGCGCAGGCCGCCTGTTACAAAAAGCAATAAATTGGTGGCGTGGCTTAGGAAAATGATCCCCAACACCAGCTTAACAATGCTTCTGCGCAAAAACATATAAATGCTTGCTGCATAAAGAAATCCGATGATTATGGCTAGTAAAATCAGCATTTTTAATCCTCCTCCATAATTGATAACATCACCAACATCAACATACCTGCCACCACTAAATAAACCCCGATATCAAAAAGCAATGGTGTTCCCAATTTAATTGAAGCGTCGGCAAAAAGCGGGATGCTGATCCACACACCCTGCATAAATAATTCATATCCAAGCAGTACAGCAATCAAACTGCTCGAAACTGCAAACAGCAATCCCAAAGCGATCATTAAAAACGGTTTAACAAGGCGTAGCTTTTTGGTTTCCTCTACACCAAATGCCAACGCATGCAGCACAAAAGCTGTTCCTGCAAGCAAACCACCTACAAAGCCACCACCGGGTTCGTTGTGGCCGCGGTAAAGCACAATCAGACTCAAAATGAGCAACAAAGGCTTCAGGTGAAGGGCAGCTATTTTAAGTATTTCTGAACGCATGCTTATTCTCCCGCTTTAAGTTTAACTTTCAACAAAGCGTATATGCCAATGGCAGCCAGGGCCAATACTGTAATTTCACCCAAGGTGTCCAAAGCCCTGAAATCGACCAGAATAACGTTTACAATATTTTTACCGTAGGCCAAGGGATAGCTGTTTGTGCTGAAAAAATCCGATATTTTATCCTGAGGTGTCAGCGATCCGGTTTTAATGACCAGCGTAGTCATAAAGCTGCCGAAAATCAGGGCGATGATGCCATCCCTGATACGGGCACTTTTTTTGGAATAATCCAGGTATTTGGGCAAATGATACACCACCATAGCCCCCAGGATCACCATCAGGGTTTCTACCATAATCATGGTGATTGCGAGATCAACACCGCTGAACGAAATGAATATTACGGCAATACCAAAACCAACCAATCCAATGCTGATAAAGGCAATCAATCGTGATTTTGCCATAATAGTTGCCATTGCAGCAAATACAATCAACACTGATACAGCGATATAGAAAAAAGGAACTGTTTTTAAATCAGCCATCTGCACCTGCACAAAAGGCACACGCGCAATCATATACCATACAAGTGCCGAAGCCGAAAGGAAAATGGTCATCAGATAAAAACGGTGGTAGCCATGTTGTACAAAGGTGGTTTTTTTCTTGGTGAAGTAAAGGAAACCACCAATTAACCTGAAGAACTGCTCTGAAAACCTGGTGCTGAAATATCTCAGGTTTATAGTATTGGCTAAATCAATGGTCTTTGTTTTAAACAAATAAAGCAGGGCTCCCAATGTGATCGTGATGGCACTTAAAAGCAGAACGAGGTTAAAGCCGTGCCATATTTTCAGGCTGATAGGAATGGTACCCGGACTGATAGCGATCAGCGCGGGGGCTATCAGCCTGCCTTCGATGGCTTGTGGAAAGAGTCCCAGGAATAAACTAAGCAGCACCAACACAGCTGGACCTGTGAGCAAGGATATATCTGGCTCTGCTGGCTTTTTTGAAAACCCAGGTTTTTTGCCCCAAAATACGTCAAAGGCAAGCCGGGCTGATACAAATACCATAAAAGTATTGGCAAAAAATCCCATCACCAATACAAAGGGCGCCGCACCGGGGGCGTTCACCGAAGCTTCGTAAATCAACTCCTTACCAATAAAGCCAAGCATGGGCGGCAAGCCCGACATGGACAGCAATGCCAATAGCATAATAATTGTTGCCACAGGCATATACGCATACAGATTGCCCAGTTGACCCATATCCCTGGTACCTGTTTTCTTTTCAATATTGCCCGCCATCATAAACAGGGTGGCTTTGTAAAAAGCGTGTACCAACAGAAAAATAAAGAAAGCATTCAGGGAATACCTGGTGTTGGTGCCTATGAGCAGCACCAGTGTGCCCAGAGCACTTACTGTGGTATAGGCCAGTATTTTTTTAATATCGGTTTGCGAAATGGAGAACCAAGCGCCCATAAACATGGTGGTGGCCCCGAAAATAGATAGGGTATAGAACCAGATGGGAGACCAGTCCATTAAGGGATTCAAGCGCGCCAGCAAAAAGATACCGGCTTTGACCATGGTAGCCGAATGCAGAAAGGCACTCACCGGCGAGGGGGCTTGCATGGCGCCCGGTAACCAGAAATGAAAAGGAAAAATAGCAGATTTGGTAAAAGCTCCAATTAAAATAAGGACAAGGGCGGGTATGAAAATATTACTCTGGGCCAGCAATTGCGGGTTGGCAATCATTTCGGAAAGCTCAAAAGTGCCATACGGCAGACTTAACAAAACAAATCCGGCGAGCAATGATAGCCCTCCCAAACCGGTAATCAACAAGGCTTGCAAGGCAGCATCACGTGCTTCGGGTTTTTCGTGTTTAAAGCCAATCAACAGAAAAGAGCTAATACTGGTGAGTTCCCAAAAAACAAACAAACTGATCAGGTTTGACGACAACACCAAGCCCAACATGGAAGCCATAAAAAAGATCAGATACCCGAAAAAACGATTTGTTTTTTCATATGATTGCATATAATAGCCTGCATAAATCAGGATAAGGCCCCCAATGCCGCTTACCAACAAAGAAAACAGCAAACTGAGTCCATCCAATTGAAGGCTGAGGTTCAGGTGTATGAATGAAATCCAGGTATATTTTTCCGTGATGATTTCCCCGGAAGCAACAACTGGTATTTGGCCGGCAAAATAGATAAAAACGGCAAAGGGTACAACCGACAATATCCAGCCTGTAAGCCTGCGCCAATGCAAGTTCACGAATGGAGCGGCAAAGGCCAGCGCATACAAGGCTATGAGGAGGTAAATCAGTTTCATTTG
>CAYTUA010000518.1:0-3463 GCA_964440855.1 uncultured Lentimicrobiaceae bacterium | reverse complement strand
ATTGCAGAATCAGTATTACCTATAAAATTAGATACTTATACAGGAACTGACCAATCGACCTGATCCACACAAACTCACTGAATAACAGAAATATTGAATCCTTTTTCATTCATCATTTTTTCTGTTGCTGTTTACAACTTCAAAACGCCGGCTTACACTTTGCCCTTCCAAGTCAGTAATCACAAGTTCATGGATACCTGCTTCGGGCGACAACACAAAATTATGCCGTGTATCTGTAGTAGTTCCAATATATTTCCCATTGAGGTGCCAAAAAAGTATCGCGTCTTTGTTTTGATGAACAATTTCCGCCACAATTTGATTTTGGACACCACTCAGTCCAATTGGCAGGTATATCTTTGTCCCAGATGGTGGATAAACAAAAGCCATGGGAGCCCCCTGCCCTTCTTCACATCCTTCAGCAACCGGAGGCAAAGCTTTGTAGCTGTGGTGAATGCGTTGATAGAAGCTTTCCATCACAGGGGGCAAGACAAACCAGCTTTTCATCACAAAGGCCTCATCCGGAAAACAGTTTCCCGGAATTTGCCTGGTTTGATCTTCATTCAGCCTGACAATTTTATGATAAGGACAAACCATGCTTGCCTGGCCATTTGGATGACCCAAATTACTAACCGTTTCGGGGCAATCCATAGAAGCCAGATGGCCACTTTGACTGCAAACAGTGTGGTAAGCTAATTTATCGTAAGGCATTTGAAACCATGAATCACGGTTTGCCGTCATCTGGGCCAGTTCGAAAAGCAAAGGTGCGGCAGCAGCTACTCCAGTAAGGCCGGGTCGTCCTGTGCCATCCGCATTACCCACCCACACCCCGATTACGTGGTTTGCAGTTATCCCCACTGCCCAGGCGTCGCGTAAGCCATAACTGGTACCTGTTTTCCAGGCCATATCTACAGAGGAACCAAAATAGGCCCAGCCTGTTTCGGTTTCCGGCCTGTTCAGCTCCCTTAAAGTATTCAGGGTTAACCATGAAGCACCTGCATCTATTGCAAACTTATTTGTTTCAAATTTAGGTAATAAGGGTAAAGCCAATCGGCGGTAGGCTTCTGTAAGCTCAAACAAATTAACCTCTCCCCCACCCAAAATCAATGACAATCCATAATGGGAAGCAGATTTATTAAATGATGAAAAACCAAATTGACTGAGTAAGTCGAGGAACTTTTCTATGCCATAAGTTCTGAGCATCAACACAAACGGAATGTTTAAAGAATTTATAAGCGCCTGGTCAGCAGCAATGGCACCCCTGTATGACTCATCAAAATTTCGTGGGGAAAAGCCTCCAATCCACAAAGGGATATCAGCCACCAATGCCTTAGGTTGCAACAATCCTTCCTGAACAAGGGCTGCATAAAGAAATGGTTTCAAAATACTGCCTGAGCTCCGCAAGGCTTTCGCCATATCATTATAGCAACCACCTGAGGGATCAAAGTCGCAAGGTATATTACCTTGATAAACTAACACTTCTCCAGTATTTAAATCACGAATCAAAACAGCAGAATGAAAAACCTTGTTCGCTGCCAATTGCTGTTGGTGCCTGCTCATTAACTCCAATGTCTGCTTTTGCCACCTATGATTTATCGAAGTTTTCGAAGCTTCACTTAAGCCCTTGTTGCGGAGAGCTTCCAGATAGTGTGGTGCCAAGTCAGGTAGCGGATTTGGTTTACCGGGCAAAGGCTCTGCAATGGCCAATAGATAGGTAAGGCTATCCAGCTTATTATTTTGTAAAAGCTTCTCAAGCAATCTGTTGCGTTTATCCAGCAATAACTGTCTGTTTTTGCCTGGATTTATCAGGGAGGGCGCATTGGGCAAAACAGCCATAGCCGCTGCCTCGGCCCAACTCAGGTCGTGGGGTGGTCTCCCGAAATACCGCCAGGCAGCCGCCTCAAGACCCACAACATTCCCTCCAAATGGGGCATGTGCGGCATACAGCCGCATGACGTCCTGCTTGTTAGCGGCCAGGCTCAAACGAAAAGCTGCAATCGCTTCATACATTTTCTCAAAAATAGTGCGCGCCTTGCCTTTGCGCGAAAGCCTTATCAGTTGCATGGTGATGGTACTGCCTCCGCTTACTGTGCGGCGGGCTTGTATATTCTGCCCGAATGCACGGATTATGGCCAATGGGTTTACGCCCGGATGGTAATTGAAATAGCGGTCTTCGAAAAGGATGACAGCCTCTATATAATTATGAGGCAGCTCATCTGCAACCGGAAAACGCCATTGCCCATCTTCTGCAATGCGCGCACCCAACAATTGCCCATCAGCTGCATAAAGCACTGTGCTGTATGGGTCGTCGAAAAGATTTCTCGGGCCGGGAAGCAACAGGAAAACAAATAAAACGGGCACGAATATATGTGCAATCAGCAACAATCGTTTTTGCCCTTTGCTATGCCACCATATTTTTGTTTTTCCTGGGAATTTCATTATCTCTTGTTAACCCTGAAAACCGGATAACGCTTATAGGTCTTTTCAAAAAAAGGTGACCTTTCGTACAAGTATTGCAGCTGCGCATAGGTGTTGTTCGCAAATTCCTTTTCACTTTCCTTTTTCTCCTCAAATGCTCTCTTTAAGGAAGCATCATTTTGAAGCATTTCAAAGGCATAATCTTCAAACACATAAGGGGAAAAATATTCCCTGCGTTGCAAAATGGGATCAAAGAAATTCCATACGAAGAAAGCATCTTCGGCTTGGGGTTCAAGCATTTCAATAATATATTGATTTGTAGTTTGATTCATGGGGATAATAAAATCGCCCTTTCTAAACTGCAGTTTCTGGCTTTCAGTCCTTAAACTAATATCATAATGCAGGAAATGCCCATTGTAAGGGCGCGTCCTTGTTTTGTAATCATCAATATAATAAGCATCTACCAAAATGCTTGTGTCCCCTTGCAGGGGAAACAGTTTTACATGATTCAACTCCAGTCTGTAAGCCACCTCATGCCATGCCTGGGGCAGGATGTAATAGTCAGGAGCTTCGACGGTTAGGGTAGGTTTGTACTGTTTAAAATAGGGCACTTCCTTTGTGAAAGGTTTACTTCGGTCGTAACGGAGCCTCTTGGCACCCGTAAATTCACTATCAACCCATTCGGAGTCATATCCTTTAAAGGTAATGGATGAACGCTGCATGGTATCCAATTCCCAGCGCAGGACGAACTCCTCCTGATTGGCCACATAGTTGTCAGCAGCAGTTTTTAGCATATGGAGTTTATCACCTTCTTGATTTGTAAAAAGCAAGCAGGCCCGGATAAACGAATAAGTGGCCAGCACCCTATCGCGGAAGGGTTTAAACATGTGGGCTTCGGTCATAAAGGTAATGGTATTGAACATCCTGCCATAGCCTGTGGTGTAGCGCGGTGTATTGTAATACTGTTGCAGGCCGCTTTCAGGTGTCCGCCCTATTGGAGCAACATACGGGGTCATTTCGTAATCACTATTTTTCATTTCATCATAAA
>CAYTUA010000517.1:0-9292 GCA_964440855.1 uncultured Lentimicrobiaceae bacterium | reverse complement strand
GGTGGCACCTCGGGGCCAATGGAAATGTGGCCGAATACTGGGTGGAAGGCATCGGCAGCCTCAACGGCCCCCTCTATACCAGCTACTGGCATTGCATCGTCTGCCCTGTCTGGGATTTGCTGTGTTATTTTGAGAACGATACCCTCGCCTTCAAAATGCCCTATACCACCGAATGTTACCAAAACACTGTTGGCCTCACTGAGAACGTGGATGCGGCCAAAGCACCTATTGTCATATACCCCAACCCCGTAAAAAGGGGCAACCCACTTAGCATTGAATCTGCAGCCGGGCTGTCCGGCATACGCATTTACGATGCGCGTGGGCTATTATTACAAAATGCTGCACCCGGCAACAGCCTCAAGACCAACATTTGCACCGCGGGTCTTGCACCCGGCCTGTACATTGTCGAAACCATCCATACCGCTGAAGGCATCAGCCGCAAAAGGCTGGTGGTGGAGTAAGGAAAGGGAGAAAGAATGCTGTTTCTGCTGCCAATGTTAAGGATTTTATGCTTTGGCTATTTGAGGCTTTTTATACTTACACTGTGAAAAGATCAGAATCCAAGGTGTTGTTAAATAAGCAGGTGGTGGATATGGACTCATTGTTGAGCGTGTTTTCTTGTTGGCAACAATTTCTATAAAAAAAATCTGAGAGAAATCTTAATTTTTCGATATTTGTACTTATAATTGTACCCTCTTATGTACAAATAAATAATATCATGTTAACAACGACAATTTCCGATTTTAGAAAAGATATTAAGCAGTATCTTGACCGCGTGACTGAAAACTTTGAAACTTTGATAATTAACAGAGGTAAAGATACTGGCGTGGTTATAATGTCATTGGAGGAATATAACTCCCTTCATGCAACTTATCATGAGTTGTCATCCAAGACAAATGAAAAACGATTGGATTCAGCCATTGAGAAACTCAAAACAGGTTCATCGTTTCAAAAAGACCTTTTAGAGCTGTGAAATATATATTTGTAGATGAGTCCTGGGAGGACTATTTATATTGGCAAAAGACCGACAAGAAAATTTTATCGAAAATAAATGATTTGTTAAAAGACATTTCACGTGCCCCTTTTTCGGGCAGGGGAAAACCAGAGCCTTTAAAGCATAAATATAAAGGATTTTGGTCCCGCAGAATTGATAGTGAACACAGATTGATCTATAAAGTAAAAAACGATGAAATATTAATTGCAAAATGCAGATTTCATTACGACTAAAGTTGAATTAATACAGTTGTCAATCGCTTAAACCGCCGGTGACCCGGTAGGCGCCCCCCCGCATTATTGTGCGGGATAAACTCCTCACCACTCACATTTATCTGCAAAAATGAAATGAAGGCATGACCATCCGGTTTACAGGTCTCGGAACGAGCTACTCCTTAAAACATCGAGACCCATTAATATTTGAAATTGTAAACAGAGAGTTTTTGGAAAAAACGGAGCTTAAAAAATCCACCTTTTTTACAAAGCAAGTATTTGCTAATTTAGCAGGGTAATAATTGAAGAAAATGAAAATTGAAGGTGGTTTTTAGATTTATCGACCTCACTAATGGACGGATTGCCGTTACTGCCAAGCACGAGGGCAAAATGATGCACAACCCGATGATACTTTCCGGCAATTATTGTTAATTACGTTGTGCATTTTGTATCTTTGCAAAAAATAGTTTATCAAAGCAATGAGAACACTTTACCAGAAATTTGAAACGCTCTTACAAAATACTACAACAGGCTTTAAGCGATATTTATACGATAAAGTCTTGTGGGATAGCCGAATGACTGGGATTATTGGAGCACGTGGTGTAGGTAAAACAACTATGGTTTTGCAATACATCAAGGAAAATTTAGACAGTAAAAAAGCCTTATACGTTTCGGCTGACGATATGTATTTTGGTGAAAATAAACTTTTTGATTTAGCTGATGATTTTCACAAAAATGCAGGAGAGTATCTGTTTATTGATGAAACACATAAGTACACAGACTGGTCGCAAGAATTAAAAAATATTTACGATTCATTTCCTGCTTTAAAAATTGTCTTCACCGGTTCTTCAGTACTTGACATACTAAAAGGTTCAGCAGATTTAAGCCGCCGAGCTATAATCTACAAATTACAAGGACTTTCATTTCGGGAATATTTAAAGTTGTTTCATAATTACGAAACTGAAATTTACACGCTGGAACAGATAGTCAATAACGAGGTGAAACTAAGAGATATTACACATCCACTACCATTGTTTAATGACTATTTAAAACGCGGTTACTATCCTTTTGGACTTGAAAATGAACTAGAAATACGTTTAGGGCAAATCATTGTACAAACATTGGAGACTGATATTCCGCAATATGCCAACCTCAATGTTGGGACAAGCCGCAAATTAAAGCGATTGCTTTCGATTATCGCAGAAAGTGTGCCTTTTAAGCCAAATTTTTCAAAAATATCAGGAATAATTGGAGCAAGCCGAAATTCCTTAGACGATTATTTTTTATATATGGAAAAGGCTGGGCTTATCGGTCAGCTACGCAATGAAACAAGTGGTATTCGAGGGTTAGGGAAGGTTGATAAAGTTTATCTGGACAATACCAATATGATTTTTAATTTGGTTGGAGATAAATCAAATATTGGAAATATCCGTGAAACTTTCTTTTTCAATCAAATGCGGCTAAAAAATGAAGTGATATCCTCTGAAAAAGCTGATTTTATTATTGATAACTATACATTTGAAGTTGGTGGAAAAACTAAGCAGCAAGCTCAAATTGAGAAAGATGGTAAATCATTTATAGTAAAAGATGATATTGAATTTGGGTATCTTAATGTAATACCGCTGTGGGCATTTGGATTAAATTATTAGAAATCGAAGATAAAAAATGCCAGGCGGTAATAAGCAGGAATATGATCGGTCTGTCCCGAGCATTGGGAAACCAGCAAGTATTCTTGCAACCACATCCACCGCCCTTTCTGTATTGATATTTACAACCATAAACTCCCCTTTAAACATAAACCTTAATCAGATACATTCATCGGCTCCAGCCTGGCGGGCGGCTCGGAAGACTTGCACCAAATCATGAAAATATAACAGCTTCACCGAAATGGTCGAGGCGCGCAACAAAGCCGTGAAGGAGGAGAAGTAAAGGGTGAATTTGCAGTGGATTAACGGTGTCAAGTAATCAACATCTTTACCAAGCAACAATAGCAATGGAAGAAATTCTTAAAACAACTTTGCTTGAATATGAGAAAAGCGCATTTCTCATCGACTTTGTGAAGCATAGCAGCGGAAAAAAGTATGTCCGCATTACGCAGACAATTCACGATGAAGCATCTGATCATTTAAGAACGATCAAAATAAATCCATCACTCTTGATTGATATTGTTAAGGTTCTGAACGCTTATCATGATCTTTTCCCTGTCATTAAAGATGAACCGAAACGAATAGAAAATGATACGAGGCGGCCAAAGGGTTTAACTGAACCTCAAAAGACAGCAATACAGGAACGATACCTGAAAGGTGTTTCAATCCCTGACTTGACAATACAATTTGACTGTAAGGCAGAATTGATTGAGCAAATCCTAAACAACAACGGCATTGCCATCGTGGACAATAAATTACCGGCTAAATATACCTACAATTGGTTTAGAAGGAGAAAGAAAAAGCGATAAAGCGGGCATTCTTTGATATTTTCAGCCACCCCAACTAATGCAGTTAACCCAGGAACAAAAAAACATCATCAACGCAAGCGGTAACATCAAAATAAATGCTGTCGCCGGATCAGGAAAAACGACCACCATCATAGCGTATGCCATTGCGCGGCCAAAGACAAGCAAAATACTCTATCTCGCCTTTAACAAGTCGGTAAAGCTTGATGCAGTCAAAAAATTTACCGAAAAAGGCCTCAACAATGTGAGAGTAGAAACAGCCCATTCACTTGCCTACAAGCACATTGTATTCAAAAACAACTATAAGGTAAGGCCACAAGGCTACAAAACCTACGAAATTGCCGAGCTGCTCGGACTGGAAGAAGGGGGCGAAAAACACACCAAATACATCGTAGCCAACCATATAAACAAATTCATTTCGTACTTCTGCAACAGTGCAAAAGCAAGGGTACAGGATTTGAATTATCTCGAAGTTGTAACCGACCCCAAAGCAAAGGCTTTTGTTACCAACTTTTATAAATACATCGAAATGCAAACCCGCTTGTTTTTGACCAAAATGGACAAAGGCGAGATTGAAATAACCCACGACTTTTACCTCAAAAAATTCCAACTTTTATCCCCAAAACTCAATTATGATTACATCCTTTTCGACGAAGGCCAGGACGCTTCTGCCGCCATGCTCGATGTTTTCTTTAAACAGCCAGCCACCAAGGTCATTGTGGGCGACACCCACCAGCAAATTTACGCCTGGCGTTTCGCAATAAACTCGCTCGAAAAAGCAGATTATAAATCATTTAACCTTTCAACAAGCTTCAGGTTCAGTCAGGACATAGCCAATCTGGCCATGGAAGTTTTGAAATTGAAAAAACGAATCCATATAGATGGCCCGTTTCAGATTATTGGGAATGGAAAGGTGGGGAAAATCAAATCAAAGGCCGTGATCGCCCGCACAAACCTGGGCCTCCTGTTAAAAGCCATTGAGTATGTTACCGAGAGTAAGAAAGTGAAAAACATCTATTTTGAAGGCAACATAAATTCATATACCTATGCTGACGAAGGGGCTTCCCTTTATGATGTACTGAACCTGTACAACAGGAGGTACAAATTCATAAAGGACAAGCTAATCAGCAAGATGAATAACATCGAAGAGCTTGAAGAATATATTGACAAAACAGAGGATGTTCAACTGGCCATGATGCTTGAAATTGTGAGGGAATATGGGGACGAAATTCCAGGCATTATCAAAGCAATCAAAGAGAAACATATCGGCAACGACGATAAAGACAAGGCTGACATGATTTTTTCAACAGTTCACCGTTGCAAAGGAATGGAATATGATGCCATTCAAATTGTGAACGACTTTATCACCGAAGCCAAATTGGAAAAACTTACAAATGACCTCAATAGAGATGACTTGAATGTGGCAAAGTTGAATGAAGAAATAAACCTTTTGTATGTGGCAGTCACCAGGTCGATAAGCAGCATTCACATTCCCGAAGCCTTACTGCCCATTGACCACCCTCCATCCAAGCAAATTCACGTCATGCGGGAAGCAAAAGAAGCTAAAAAGCAAGTTGTAACAAGACATGACGCATTAGGAGAGGTAGTTACAGAAACGAACGGCAGCAAAAAGGCGTATTCTGTTGACGAAATCAGGACCAGGCATAAAGACGCATACATGCCATGGACACAAGAACTTGATGACGAGCTTACGGTTATGTATTGTGAAGGTGTAAATGTAAGAGACATGGCAAAACACTTCGGCCGCACAAAAGGGGCAATCCGCTCAAGAATAAAAAAACTGGAACTGGAAGAACTATATGGATAAAGTGTGAAAATGAAAAAAGGGTAAGGTTTTCAAACCTGTTCGCCAATGGAAGAAAAACCCATGCTACCTGCATCAGGAACATCGTGCAACAGAACAAAGGAGCCTTTCAACACAAATAATGCAAGAATAATTTTATCCCGGTCCTGTACCGGTTTTTTTGTTTATAAACCTGATGGATGCTTATTGAACCAGGCAAGATGACAACTATACACTTCATAAATCATCATTCTTGAATACTGTTATGGTCTAAAAACTAAAAACTTGCTTTTAGTAATCCGTGCTAATTTTTTCAACTTCCTAAAAAACAAGAGAATCCGATGTTGAAATCCCTTCCTTTGCCGTCTGGCAGGCGTGTCAATCAGTGTAATCCGTGGACAAATGATTATTTTAGAACGAATTACTCAATACAACAAACCAAATTGCCAAAGCGGACAAGTATTTAAAAACCCGCCCTCAATATCGTCTTTTACAAGAAAGGCCTTATCGAGTGATTTGATCTGTTTCTGGCTTTTGTTTTTCCCTCCCACTTCAAAAGTGAATTCATCAACGATAAAATCAGCCATGTCTGAAAATGATACCTGATGGCTGAGCCTAAGCTGATTGAAGAAAAATGTTTCCCTAACATTTCCCCTATTTGCATTTTCCTTTCCGAGGCTGTATATCAGATTGGTATTATCGAGATAGATTTTTTCAACCTTACCAAGCCCCTTTATTCCACCTGTATTGGGCCTTAATTGCGCTATCAGACCGGCTTCTTCAATATAAAGGCAATAATCTGCAACACTGTTCCGGCTTACCGAAAGTGCCGTGGCAATGCTTTTCATATTTGGCTTGAAAGGCACACTTTTAGCAATGATGGCAAGCAACTGCTTCAGCTTTCGTCCAGTGGCAACATTCATGCCGGCATACAATGGAATATCGGTTTCAAGCGTTTGATTAATAATCTGTTGCAACCTAACCTCAAAGTCATTTTCCAGTGCAAACGGATAATAACCATTGCGCAGGTATTGGTTGAAATAGGGCAAAGGATGCTTGATGGCGTCAAAGTTAACCTGATGTGTTATGATCTCTTTCAAGGTGTATTTTTTGACAACAATCTGGTGAAATAATTCAAGGTATTCCCTGAAAGATAATCCCTGCAAAAAATACATAACTGTCCTGCGGCTTAAATCCGAAGCTCCTTTTCTGATATCCAAAACCGATGAACCGGTGAATACGATATAGAGCTCTGGATGATAATCGTAAATCAGTTTTAATTCCCTTGCCCAGTCCTTATACTTGTGAATCTCATCAATAAACAAATGTTTTCCGCCATGTTTGACAAAATTATCAGCCAGGTCGGTCAACCGCTTGTCGGCAAAATAAAAGTCCTCAGCGCTCACATACAGGGCTTCCGCTGATTGAAGATTTTGTTTGATATGCTGAAGCACAAGGGTTGTTTTCCCAACCCCCCGTGGGCCGGTAAGCCCTATTAAACGGTTGTTCCAGTTGATTTGGCTGTAAAGGTATCGCTGAAAATCCGTTCCAACTTCCCTGACAAGCTTGCCCGAGGCTACATATAAATCTTCCATTCTTCAAATAACTTTTTCCAAAGATATTACTTTTGCACAACTTATGTGCATTTTTTCTATAAATGTGCACATTTATAGTGCATGTGTGTTGAATGATTAAGAAAGCAAAGACAAAAAATTCAGGGTTTTTCATTCACAAAAGGTTTTGAATGCTGTATATTGCAAATCAAAGAATTGAAAAAAATTGCTGATTGCCGATCAGCGGGGCCCAGACTAAAAACTTGTTTTTAGTTATCCGTGTCAATTCTTTCAACTTCCTAAAAAACAGAAGAATCCGATTTTCAAATCCATGCCTTGCCGTCTGGCAGGCGTGTCAATCAGTGTAATCCATGGACAAACCACATTTTAGATTTGAATGAATCTTGAGTATCCAATGTTGAACCTTGCATGTTGAATCACTTTGCAAACTGTCCCATTGCAAACTGCCAACTTCTTGAATCTTGAATCTTGAATTCAAAATCCTGCCCTTACCCCAACATCCCAGCCGTTCTTTTGACTGCTTCAATAAGTATATCCACCTCAGCCTTGGTATTGTATAGCCCAAAAGAAGCCCTGATGGTGCCGGGAATACCAAAATGATCCATCAAAGGCTGTGCGCAGTGGTGACCTGTCCTGACAGCCACACCCAGTTTGTCGAGAATGGTGCCCGCATCATAGGGATGGCCATCTCCCAAAAGGAATGAAATAACGGCCGTTTGCTTTTTGGCTCGGCCAATAAACCGCACCAAACCAGTGGCTTCCAGCTGCTGAAAGGCGTATTGGTGGAGGTCGTTTTCGTAAGCATGCAGTTGCTCCAATCCCAGTTGGTCCAGGTAGCGCAAAGCCGTTTCAAGACCCAATACAGCACCCACATTGGGCGTGCCCGCCTCAAATTTGAAAGGCAGTTCATTGAAGGTGGTGCTTTTATAACTGACTGCATCAACCATCTCACCACCAAACTGATAGGGAGGCAATTGCTCCAGCCATTTTTCCTTGCCATAAAGCACACCAACACCCATGGGGGCATACACCTTGTGGCCTGAGAAAGCAAAAAAATCACAATCAAGTTCCTGCAAATCAACCGGCATATGCGCAATGGACTGGGCCCCGTCGAGCAAAACAGGAATATCCAGTTCGTGGGCCATGCGGATCATTTCCTTCACCGGATTGATGGTTCCCAAAGCATTGGAAATATGTGTCAGGGCTACAATCTTTGGTTTTTCGGCCAGCAATTGCCGGTAATGGTCCATGTCGATATCCCCTGAAGGTGTGATGTTTATAACACGGAAGTTGGCATCTTTTTGCAGGCAAAGTTGCTGCCAGGGCACGAGGTTGGAATGGTGTTCCATGCCTGAAACCAGGATGCTATCGCCTTGTTGAACAAATTTTTGCCCAAAGCTTGTAGCCAACAGATTAATGGAATCGGTGGTACCACGGGTGAAAACAATTTCGTAATTGTGACTGGCGTTGAGCAATTGGGCGATATAGGTGCGGGCATTTTCAAAGGCATCGGTAGCGTGTTGGCTCAGATAATGTACGCCGCGGTGGATATTGCAGTTTTCGTGCGCATACCAGGCGTTCACCCGGTCAATCACCTGTTGTGGTTTTTGTGTGGTGGCCGCATTGTCGAGGTACACCAGAGGGCGCTTATACACCGTTTGGTGTAAGGCCGGAAAGTCGGCCCTAACCTTTTCTACATCAAAAACTGTTGTACCATTCATCGCTATATTTTGCTGTAATCGATATCAAAATGGTATTCCTTTTCGGGGGCACCACAATGCAGCACACATTTTTCGCAAATCGACAATTCGCCACGCAGGCGCTTTTTCACCATGGTATCGATGCGTTCGCGCAAGGCTTCGATACTGATTTCGCTGATGATGTCGGCTGCAAAGGCATACATCAGCAGCAGCCGCGCATTGGCCTCGCTTATGCCGCGCTGCCGCATATAAAACATGGCTTCCATATCAAGTTGGCCTACCGTGGCACCATGGCTGCATTTTACATCGTCAGCATAAATTTCGAGGAAAGGCATGGTATTGATGGTAGCTGTCGGCTTTAGCAGTATGTTGTTGTTGTTTTGGTAGGCATTGGTTTTCTGGGCATCGCGGGCAACATAGATATAGCCGTTGAATACAGCTGAAGCCTCTTCATCCAGAATGCCTTTGAACAATTCATTGCTGGTGCAATGGGGTGTGTTGTGGTCGATGCGCACCTGATTGTCCACATGCTGCTCCTTATCCATCAGGTACAAGC
>CAYTUA010000516.1:0-4273 GCA_964440855.1 uncultured Lentimicrobiaceae bacterium | reverse complement strand
TTTGTGAATTTGAAATAATGGAAAATACGCCACATGGTCCAGGCGAAGACGGCTAAGGTAATTAGCAAAACCAATAAAAATAATAGCTGTTTGGTCATAATCTGGCAGTTTTGGTTCTTTTATAGATGCAAGTTTTCATAAATCTGCCGACAAATATACAACCTCATCAGCAGATACGGCTTACTTTATTAATGTCAATTCTTTTATCAAATGGCTGGCTCCGGCCTGTTTTTCCATAATGAACAGCACATAGCGTGCATCCACAGCAATGTTGCGGCCCTGTATGGGATCATACATCAGATCGCTCATGGTGGCTTCCCAGCACCGGTCGAAATTAACCCCCACCAAATGTCCGTCGGCATTCATAACAGGGCTGCCCGAACTGCCGCCGGTTGTGTGGTTCGAGGCCACAAAGGCCACACGCATCTTTCCGTTTTCATCAGCATAATCGCCATAATCGCTTTCAAAAAACAAATCTTTGAGCTTGTTATCGACAACATAATCATAGATATCGGGGTTTTCCTTTTCCATGATGCCATCCAGGGTGGTAAAATAATCATACTCGACAGCATCTGCCGGACTATAGCCTTCGACCAGCCCATAACTAACCCGCAAGGTGAAATTGGCATCCGGGTATAGGTAGCTGCCTTCGTGCATTTCAATAAGCCCGGCCATATAAATCCGCTGCAGGCTGTCGATGGCAGTTGTCAAGCGCTGTCTTGTGTCTTTAATGCGTGTTTCGTACAACAGGCTGATATCATTGGAAGCACTGTAGGCTGGGTCGCGCAAAAGGCGGCGGGCATGGCGTGGTTTGTAATTGTTTAAAAATGCAAGGATTTGGTTTTTATCGGCAAACATGCTTTTTTCAAATAGCCTGTTTATATATGCTTCAACATCGCCCTTGTGTTTCAAGTTGATTTCATTTACAAAAGCCGGCCTCAAATCGGGTGGCAAACAATCCAGGTACAACTGCAATAATTTTTGGGCCACCTCCCGGTCGATGGGTTCGTGGTAGTCATTGAAAAAGCTTTCCGTTCTCTGTTTATAGCGATTTATCAGGCTTTGAATGTAAGTATCGCTAACATCTTTTTCCTGGCTTTTTTCATAAAGAAACCTGAATTGTGAGGCAAAACCAATCAATTCGATGGCCCTTCCGGCTTCGTTCATATAATCAGTGGCCAAGGCATAGGGTGTCAACGACTGATATGCCTCCGAAAATGATGGCAAAATATTGGAATAAAGCGCTTTGCGCTGTTCATCACCTGCAAGGGACCATGCCTGAAAAGCCAACTCAAGATTTGCTTTTTTATTTATGGCATCTAATCGGCGAACCCCATTGCTTTCGCCCATCATCTTTTTCCATCCATTTGCCACACCGGCATCTTTGGAAGCATATTGAATACGAATCTGCGGATCGGTTTGCATATATTTGTCAAACACATTCAATCGCTGTTGCCTAAGGCGTACTTTGTGGGGATTGGTGGCTTCGGCAATTAATTCAACTGCTTGCGAGGGCAAATACACATTGGTTCGTCCGGGATATCCATATACAAAGGTGAAATCGCCTTCCGAAACACCTTTCAATGATATGGGCAGGTGATGGGCAGGTTTGTAAGGCATGTTTTCTTCGCTATAGTCGGCCGGTTGATTTTGGGCATTGGCATAGATACGAAAAACAGCAAAATCGCCTGTGTGCCGCGGCCACATCCAGTTGTCGGTGGAACCGCCAAACTTCCCAATACTATAAGGCGGAGCACCTACCAGTCGGATATCGCGGAAGGTTTCGGTGTAGATCAGGTAGAATTGATTGCCATTGTAAAACGCCCTTATGAAGGCATTGTATGGGCTGTTTTTTTGGACGTTTTTGCTTAATCGGTCGCTGTTTTTTTTGATCAGAGCATCACGCTGTGCTTCTGTCATGTCTGGCACAACACCTTGCAAAACGCTATCTGTAACCTCTTCCATCTTTTTGAGCAAAGTAACAGTCAGGCCTGGGTTGGGCAATTCTTCTTTCTGGCTACTGGCCCAGAAGCCTTCATCGAGATAATTATTTTCAACAGTGCTGTGATTTCGGATTGAGCCAAATCCGCAATGATGGTTGGTAAAAACCAAACCCTGATCGGAAACAATACTGCCCGTGCATCCTCTTCCGAATAAAACGATGGCGTCTTTTATGCTGGATTGGTTGAGGGAATAAATATCGTCGGCAGTGATGTGCATGCCCATTTCCTGCATACGTGCCTGGTTGTGTTGTTCAAGCAAAAAGGGAAGCCAAAGGCCTTCGTCGGCAGTGGAGGTGCGCGATGTAATTACAATTAACAGCGAAAGGATGGAAAACCAGCAAACAAGTCTTTTCATGGGCTTTTATCTTAAATAAGCCGTAAAATTAGCAATTTCAGGGGGATTATCTGGTGATTTTGTCATGTGCCTGGGAGGCTCGATGATTTTTTGAAAACACATAGACACATAGAGCACATAGTTTATTTAAGGTCAATGTAATAGCCTTAATCGGTGATCTTCATTCGGTTTTAAACTGCTACGCAGAACAAATCTATTGTATCCTACGTGACTATGTGGCTCATTCTTTCTTAGCCAAATAAACTAATTTATTTTCAGCATCTTACCTCTTTCAACCTGTTTACCATCCGAAAACAATTGCACGGTATATTGTCCTTCGGGCAAATGATCGATGGCCAACCTGAGTTTGCGATCCTTTTTGTTTGCAAACTGGGTCAAAACAAGGTGGCCTTGCATATCGTAAACGCGGAGTTCGATTGCCGTAAACTGTTCGGGCAGGCTAATATTTACATGCATACTTGCCGGGTTCGGGTAAATCTTTAGGCTATTGGCTAATTCGCCCTTTTCGCTTAAACCAACATAAATATCGAGCGGCCAATGGGTTGTAAATAAACCCCTGCCATGCGTTGCAGCCAGCACCGTCAGGTCACTTTCGCGCAGGCGGAGCATATCAACACGCACATGGGCAAGGCCTTCGTTGGCAGGCACCCATTCGTCAGTATCTGTAAGTAAGGTATTCGAAACCCATATTCCTGTCTCGGTAGCCAGCATGGCCTGTCCGGCATTCTGAGGATGAAAAATTCCCCACCTGATGGGCATATCAGGCAGGTTGCCTTCGCGCGGTTGCCAGCTGCTGCCCCCATCGTGCGATTGCCAAACAGAGGAAACGCCATAATTGGAAAATGTAACAAGCAAGGTGTCTTCAGACCCGCCAATGGCAATACTCGAAATATTGGCTGTGGGAAAATCATTGCTTCCAATTTCTATGGATTGAGGTTGTGCCTGCGCATCAGTAACTTTATACAACCTGCCCGATTGTGTGCCAACAAAAAGTGTGGAAGTCCCAAAGGGCGAATGGGGCGAATAGCTTACTGCCGAAAAGGGTATGTTGTTTCCGGTGCCCAGATTGATCAAGCCATCTGTAACCTGAGAAGGAATTCCTTGTGCGCGCATCAATCGACCAGGATACTGACCCGAAAAACGAACTGCATTGGAATACAAAATATTCAATTTGTAATCATAATCAGCAGGGGAGATAAATGTACCGCTGTTTCCGCCAAAACCACCCGTATTGTTGTTGTTGAGCCAGGCATAATAGCTGTTGTAATACACCGAAGTGATAAACACATTGGCTTGGTTTTGATCCCAGAAACAAAAGGCGCCATCGCCTCCGCTGATCATATTATCGATCGTAAACGAATTACCGGTAAACCGCAAGGTGCCATTGTCCTGCAAACCTCCCAGATACCCTGTGCTGCCGGCTGTTGGATTGATGGCACAACTATAAAATTGCAAGGTGTTGAAGTTTTGGTTTCTTTCCTGAAAAAGGGGAACAGGCAAATGGGCCGAATTGGAATAAAACACACCGCCATCTGTTGCAAAAATAGCTTGCGTTGGATTGCCTGGCCTGAAGGCAATGGTATGTTGATCGGCATGTACATAATCATCCCCACCGCCATAATACATCTGGGCCCAATCAGAAACTCTTGTCCAGTTTTGCCCGCCATTCATCGTTTTCCACAGGTCGAGTCCACCTGTAAACACAGCCTGCGGATTAAGGGGATCCACTTCTAAGGCAAAGGCATGCCAGGCCAGTGTGGACCATTCCGGATCAGGTATGTTAATGCCTGACCAGCTTTCGCCACCATCTGTTGATTTGGCCATATAGCGTCCACGGTAATAGGTAAATCCTGAAACATAACCTGCCGCAAATTGTGCATAAACAATATTTGGATCGGATGGTGCGCAAGCAACA
>CAYTUA010000515.1:0-7453 GCA_964440855.1 uncultured Lentimicrobiaceae bacterium | reverse complement strand
GCATACAGGCTATCCGGGCGGACAACGGGTCAGGACATTTAAGCAGCAAATGGCTAAAAAGCCTGAAACCATTATCGAGCACGCCGTTAAAGGCATGCTTCCCAAAACCAAATTGGGCGCTGAACTCTTCCGTAACCTTTATGTTTATACCGGTACAGAGCATAAGCACGAAGCGCAAAAACCAAAAGTAGTCAATTTAAAATCAATTATTTAACGATCATGGAAGTAATCAACACCTTAGGCAGGAGAAAAACTGCAATTGCCCGTGTTTACTTAAAAAGTGGTAACGGCAGCATTACGGTGAATAAAAGGGACTTCAAGGAATACTTCCCCACAGGTACTTTGCAATATGTGGTAGAGCAACCATTGCAATTGACCAGCAACCTTGGAAAATACGATATTAAAGCCAATCTAGATGGAGGTGGTATCAATGGTCAGGCTGAGGCTTTGAGCCTTGCCATCAGCCGTGCCTTATGCGAAATTGATGCCGAGCATCGCCCTGTTTTGAAAGAAAAGGGACTTATGCGTCGCGACCCGCGTATGGTTGAGCGTAAGAAACCTGGTCAGCCCAAAGCACGCAAGAAATTCCAGTTCAGCAAGCGTTAATCCTTTTGCTGACAATGAATATGTGTTTAGTATCCAAATTGCTAAGACTTCTGCAATTAAGAACTACTTAGCAATTGCTTTTAGTGAATGTAAACAATTTTTAATCAAACCCTTATGTCAAGAACAACTTTCGAAGAATTATTGGACGCAGGTGTGCATTTTGGCCACCTGAGAAGAAAATGGAATCCCAATATGGCTCCTTATATATTTATGGAGCGCAATGGAATTCATATTATCGACCTGTACAAAACCCAGGCAAAAATTGAAGAAGCTGCAAACGCCATGCGGCAGTTAGCCCGATCAGGAAAAAAAGTCCTTTTTGTGGCAACAAAAAAACAGGCTAAGGATATTGTTTCCGAGGAAGTTACAAAAGTGAATATGCCCTATGTCACCGAACGTTGGCCAGGTGGTATGTTGACCAATTTTGCTACCATTCGCAAAGCTGTTAGAAAGATGGCAAATATTGATAAATTGATGGTGAGCGATTCCTACAAAAACTTGTCGAAGCGCGAGCGCCTGCAACTGGGCCGCGAACGCGAAAAGCTGGAAAAGAACTTTGGTAGTATTGCCGACCTGAGCAGGCTGCCATCAGCATTGTTTATTGTGGATATTGTAAAAGAGCATATAGCCGTTGCTGAAGCACGCAAACTGAATATCCCTACTTTTGCCATTGTTGATACAAATTCAGATCCTACCTTAATTGACTTCCCCATTCCTGCCAACGACGATGCTTCTAAATCTATTTCACTCATTTTGCGCATTATGACGCAAGCTGTTGAAGAAGGCCTAAGCGAGCGCAAAATGGCAAAAGACAGGAAAAGTGATGATGATCACGAACAGGATGATGAGCAAATTGATGAAGGCGGCAGGTCATTTGATTTGGATGAAGAGGATGGTGGCAAAGATGTGAAGCCAGGAACCAAATCAAAAGCTGATGATAGTGGTCGCGACAAACCCAAAAGGCCCAGAAAACCAGTGTCAAAAAGATAATATTTTATAATCGAAAAATAGTTTAAAATGAATATTACTGCCTCACAAGTAAATGAATTAAGAAAACTTACCGGAGCCGGTATGATGGATTGCAAAAATGCCCTGAAAGAAAGCGAAGGCGATATGGAGAAAGCCATTGACTACCTGCGTAAAAAGGGTCAAAAGATGGCTGCCAAAAGGGCCGATCGTGAAGCTTCTGAAGGTGCTGTGATTGCTTTAGTAAGCGATGATATGCAATATGGCGCCGTGGTAATGGTGAATTGTGAAACAGATTTCGTTGGCAAAAACGAAGATTTTGTTAAATATGCAACCAGCATTGCCCATGCAGCAGTTCAAAATAAGGTGAAGGACATTGATGCCCTCAAAAACCTCGAGATCAACGGCAGGAAAATTGCTGATACCATCATGGACCAAACAGGTGTGATTGGTGAAAAAATTGACCTTGGTGCTTTCCGTTTTATTGAAGCACCTGCTGTAGCTGCTTACATACACCCGGGAAACCGTTTGGCAACTGTTATAGGTTTGAATAAGCGCGTTGACGTGGCAGCACAAATTGGCCGCGAACTTGCCATGCAGGTAGCAGCTATGGACCCAGTAGCTGTTGACGAAGCAGATGTTTCACAAGAGGTTATCCAACGCGAAATTGAGGTTGGGATGGATCAGGCACGCCAGGAAGGCAAACCAGAAGCCATGCTTGAGAAAATCGCCAAAGGAAAATTGAACAAATTCTTCCGTGAAAACACTTTGCTGAATCAGGATTTTATACGCGATACCAAAAAAACAGTGCGCGCCTATTTAAGTGAAGTTGATAAGGATTTGACTGTAACTGCCTTCCAACGTGTAATGTTGGGATAATGCGAAATTGAAAATAAAAAAAGGAGTGCCTCATCGGTACTCCTTTTTTTTATGTGTACTTATTTTCCAATTTACTTTAGTAATCTAAGTGGAAGATTAAGCCAATAATTCTTTTACTATTCTGGAAATAAATTGGTTGTCGGCCTTTCCGGCAGCTTTTTTACTGGCTGCACCCATTACCCTTCCCATATCTTTGATGCTTGAAGCCCCGGTTTCGGCAATGATTTCTTTTACCAGGGCCACCACTTCCACTTCCCCCATTTGTTTGGGCAGGTAGTTTTCGATGATATCTGCCTGATAAATTTCCTCTTCGGCCATATCGGTTCTGCCTTTTTCTGAATAAATGGCTGCTGATTCGCGACGTTGTTTAACCAATTTTTGCAAAAGTTTCAATTCCACCGATTCAGGTATCTCGCCACTGCTAACATCTTTGCCTGTTTTTTCAAGCAATAGGGCTGCTTTTATTGCCCTGAGGGCTGCCAGTTTGCGCATGTCTTTGGCCAGCATGGCCTGCTTGATGTCTTCGTTTATTTTGATTTCCAAATTCATAACTGATATTTTTGTGCCAAATAAAGGTAATTCTTCAATGGCTGTTTTAGCGAAGCGGAAGATTGGAGCTTAGTCGACATTGTCGTGCAAATAGGAATTGTCTGAGCGCAATCCCGGTTTATCCTGATTGTTGTCGATACTGTAGCGAGACACTGTTGCTCCGTCAGATTCTGATTGGGACAACTTGACTCCTTTGCGCAGATATGCAGGTTGTTTTTCCAACTCACTCAAACCTTCAGGCGACCTCAGTTTCATGCTCATGTCCTTGAGTTTACTTTGACGTTCGGCTGATTTTTTATCCATTTCGGCCCTTTCTTCGTAGGGTAGCGGTGCAGCAGGTTTAAAAACTTCTTCCTTTCTTTTGGTTTCAGCCTGAGGTTCGCGCGAAAACGTAAAAAGCCCATGTTCGCTAGCGCTTTCTTTTTCAGTTGATTTTGAGTATGTTTTACTGGTTATTCCGGTATTGTCTTCTTGATCCTCTTTGTTTTTGGCTTGGTCGCTTTCCCCGAAAAGCTGGTGTATCTTGGAGGGTTTTGGGGTGCTTTCAGGAGTTTGGCGAATCTCACGTATGCTCACTTCTTCGTCATGAAAGCGCAAACTTTCATGCTTCGGCTTTTCCTTTTCAGCAGGTGTTTCATTTGTAGGCTGCGGTTTCTGCTCAGCTGCTTTTATTTCTTTGCGGTTTGTCAACGAAGGCTGGGCACCATACAATTCATTTACAATTACATGTTTTTTTGTCTCGCCTATGGGCATATCCTCCTCCGATTCAAAACCAGTAGCGATAACTGTTATACCAATTTTATTATCCAAATCCTCATCGGTGCCATTTCCCCAGATTACCTCTGCGGTATTGCCACAGGTATGTTGTATAAAATCAGTGATTTCATGCACTTCGTCAAGCGAAACTTCCTCTTTGCCTGAGGTAATATACAGCAAGATGTTTTTGGCGCCGGCAATATTTGAGTCGTTTAACAGCGGTGAACGCATGGCATCTTCAATGGCATTGATAGCCCTGTTTTCGCCCTCTGCATAGGAGGAGCCCATAATAGCCTTGCCGCTGTTTTTCATTACAGTTTTGACATCTTCGAAATCAACATTTATATAGCCGGTTACGGTAATTATTTCGGCTATACCACGGGCTGCAATGGCCAGCACATCATCGGCTTTTTTAAATGCCTCTGTGATGCGCATATTGCCATACTCTTCGCGTAATTTATCATTGCTAATGATGAGCAAGGTATCCACATGCTTACGCAACTCCTCAATACCTTCAAGGGCTTGCTGGCGGCGCTTTTTCCCTTCAAAACTAAAGGGAATGGTCACTATGCCGACAGTAAGGATTTCGAGCTCACGCGCAATTTCTGCCACAATGGGCGCTGCCCCTGTTCCGGTTCCACCGCCCATTCCAGCAGTGATAAATAGCATTTTGGTGTGGGGGGATAACAGGTCCCTGATTTCTTCTACCGTTTCCATGGCAGCATCCCGCCCAACCGATGGAATGTTACCGGCACCCAAGTTTCGTTTGCCCAGGTGGATTTTATTTGGAACAGGGCTTTTTTCCAATGCTTGTGCGTCGGTATTGCAAATTACGAAGTCAACACCTTTGATGCCTTCCTCGGCCATGTGCGTTACTGCATTGTTTCCACCACCGCCAACACCAATGACTTTAATGATATTAGACTGATTCTTAGGATGTTCAAATTTTAGCATGTCGGTCATTTTTAACAATTTTAAAAGTACTTGTTTCTTTTTCTTAATTGGAATTGATTTTCAAGAGTTGTCAACAGTTGGCCGTTGATAGCTGGGATACTGTTGATTTTACTCCATTAGTTCGCGGTCGAAAAGTTTTTTTATTTTCTCCAGATAGCTTGGCCCTTTTTTGATTTTAATTTCTTTGGCCAGCTTTTCTTTTTCTTCTGGAGATTTATCCTTGTGGTTCCCTTTGAGACGTTCGACTTCTTCCTCGCTATCGTGTCTGATAATTCCCTCAATCACAAGGCCGATACCGGTTGCATACATGGGGCTTGCCAGCTCGTCAGGGGTGTCTTTGGCAAGGTGCTCGTTGGGATGACCAATACGCACATCCATGCCTGTGATAAACTGCGCCAGTTGATCAACGTGTTTCATCAAAGCCCCACCACCTGTAAGCACAATGCCTGCTATGAGCTTTCTTTCAAAACCGGAATTTTTTATTTCATAGTAAACATGTTCTATTATTTCTTCCATACGTGCTTGTATGATGGAAGCCAGGTTTCGGAACGAAATTTCTTTTGGGGGTCTGCCACGGATTCCAGGAATCGACACAACCTCGTCTTCACGGTTTTCGCTTGCAAGAGTAGAGCCGAATTTGATTTTTACTTCTTCGGCATGTTTTTTTATGATTGTACAGCCTTCGCGAATGTCCTCGGTGATAATATCGCCTCCAAATGGGATTACGGCGGTGTGCCGGATGATCCTGTCGTGGAAAATGGCCAGGTCGGTGGTGCCACCGCCTATATCAACAATTACGACACCTGCTTCTTTTTCCTCGTCGCCCAACACTGCTTCAGCAGATGCGATGGGCTCCAGAATAAGGTCAACCATTTCGAGGCCAGCACGTTGAACGCATTTCAGGATGTTTTTAGCTGCTGCTGTTTGGCCGATGATTACATGAAAATTGGCCTCAAGTTTACTGCCCAGCATGCCAATCGGCTGTTTCACACCCTGTTCGCCGTCGACAATATACTCCTGAGGAATTACATCAATGATTTCTTCACCGGCTGCCATGCTCAGCTTGTACATATCATTGGTTAGCTTTTCTATTTCGAGACGGTTTATTTCTGTTTCGCTATTTTCCCGGATCAAGCTGCCACGGTGTTGCAGGCTTTTGATATGCTGCCCGGCAATACCAACATTTACATATTTAATCTCCACTCCCGAAGCTGTTGAGGCTTCATCAACAGCTTTTCGTATGGAGTTAACCGTTTCTTCAATATTGGCTACAATGCCCCGTTTCACGCCAATGGACTCGGTACGGCCATGTCCCAGGATTTCTATTTTTCCGTGCTCGTTTCTGCGGCCAACGATGCAGGCAATTTTGGTTGTTCCAATATCCAGTCCAACAATAATGTCTGAAGCTTTCATATGATCCTATATTTTTGTGCAAACTATTTGATTTCTATATTTCATGTTGATGCTGCGGTAATTGAGCATCTCGGTATTCTGAGCTGACTTTTCATAATACAACTGCATATTGGCAAGTTTTTCATCCAGATTTTCCAGGCTGCCAATGATGACTGTTGCGCGTCCAAGTTTAGGACTTAGTTCAAACTCACCCAAACTGTTTATATAAATCTGATCAACCAGGGCTTCGAGAAACTCATTGCTTTGCAGTGTTTTTGTAAGTAGGTGTATTTCCGATAACCTTGTATTTATGTATAAGCTATCTTTGAGATGGGCTGTGCCTTTTTTCGGAAGTTTTGGAAAATTAATATACCCACTGGCTATCAGTACCCGTGGTGTGTAGTTTGGGCTTGTTGGGAAAAGTATGCCATTTTTGTCAATGTATATGGTGTAACCCTTACTGTTGTAAGCGCGCAGCAAAGCTTCCCGTTCATACAACTGTACACGGAAAACGCCATCTATGCCAGTACTCACATTGCTTTTTGCTATCCATGGATTGGTATGGATATGCGATTTGATGTGGTCAGGCTTTAGTTGTTTTACTTGTTTTCCTATCAGGGAATCTGAAACTTTTATTACTTCATTTGTTATGGTTTGGGTATCCAAAAACCCTGTGTTTGCCTTACGGTTTATCCGGATATGCATATCATGCACAAAGGTGTTGCGGTAATTTTCACGCGCAAAACCAAGTAGCACCAGCAATCCTGCTATGCTTATTGTCCAAACCACTATGCTCAATATCCTTTTTATCATTTGCTAAACACCTTTTCAATTGGTTCCACAAGCCGGTCAATATCACCGGCACCCAGCGTCAATAAAATGTCGGGCTTGCTGTTGTCCAACCACTCCAACATTGCTGTTTTATCCAGTAAATGTTTTTTATCAAGTTTTATTTTCTCAAAGAGTGCATCTGAAGTAATCCCCGGAATAGGCTCCTCGCGTGCAGGATAGATGGGAAGCAAAACCAACTCGTCGAGCAAGGCCAGACTTTCAGCAAATTCCTGCATCAAATCGCGGGTGCGGCTAAATAAGTGGGGTTGAAAAATACCGGTTATGTGCCTGCCTGGAAACAACTCACGAGTGGCATTGATGCATGCTTTCAATTCCTCTGGATGGTGGGCATAATCATCAATATAGGTTACTTCCTTGTTGTTGATGCGTATGTCGAACCTGCGGTTTACGCCTTGGTAAGTTGTCAGGGCTTTGCTGGCTTTCATCATGTCGAGGTTGATTGCTGAAATTACCCACAAAAAAGGCACGGCGGTCTCAATATTTTTAAATAACCGGGCCC
>CAYTUA010000514.1:0-4027 GCA_964440855.1 uncultured Lentimicrobiaceae bacterium | reverse complement strand
TGGTTGAGCGGTGCGATATAAGTAGCTTACCCTTTTTTTGTGCATATACCCGATGGAAACACCCAGAAGGGTGTTTATTGCTCGAACTGCCGTTTTATATATCCCACAAAGGACACGAAGTTGCACAAAGGAAAATTGTCAAATCGAAGATTGGCAGCTAAATGGAAACATATAGGTGAGCCCGGCCACATACCACAAATGTATCCATTATGCTGATGGAATTTGTACATTTGTACCGTTTCAAAACATCTACTTATTATGTTGCTCAGAATTTACCCCGAAAATCCGGCTCCACGCCAGATAAAAACCGTTATTGATTGCCTGAATTCAGGCGGGTTGGTTATTTTCCCCACAGATACAGTGTATGCATTGGGGTGTAGTATTCATCATCCCAAAGCAGTTGAACGCATAGCCCAACTCAAAGGAATTAAAAAGGAGAAAGCCCATTTTTCTTTTATTTTTAACAGCCTCAGTATGTTGAGCGATTTTACCAAACCTATTGACAATGAAGTATATAAGCTGATGAAGCGCAATTTGCCAGGACCTTTTACCTTTATATTGCCGGCAAACAACAATATTCCCAAGATATTTCAAAGCAAAAAGAAAACAGTAGGCATCCGCATTCCTAATGATAACATTGTTGCTACCCTAATAGAGGAATTGAGCCATCCCATTTTGACAACATCTATTCACGATGAAGATAAGCTGGTTGAGTATATGACCGACCCAGAAGTTATTTACGATAAATTCAAAGATTTGGTGGATATCGTCATTGATGGTGGTGCCGGTGGAAATCAGCCAAGTACAATTGTTGATTGTGCTGAAGGCGAGCCCATTATTGTGCGACAGGGCAGGGGAATTGTTCTATAGAGCAAAAAAAGTACCGCAATTATTTGGAAAACCGGATTTTTTCGTACTTTTGCACCTCCAAAAACGGATGATTCGTTAGCTCAGCAGGTAGAGCATCTGCCTTTTAAGCAGAGGGTCCGGAGTTCGAGCCTCCGACGAATCACAAGGAGAGAGCTGTCGCATGGTTGGCAGCTTTTTTCAATTAGGGTAAGGAGGCGAGAAGCCTGTCCCGATGAAGCGCGAGCGGACATCGGGAAGCCTCCGACGAATCACGTAGAAAAAGCTGTCATTTTTTTTGACGGCTTTTTTTGTTTCAACAATGGCTGTCAGCCTTGGTTCCTTGTTTTCTCTTGGGCACAAAAAAAGCCCCCATCAGCAGTGACGGAGGCTATTTTTCTATATTGTACCTGGTTATCTTACTGCAGCAAGGCTTCAATTCTTTTGGGGATTTCTGTATTCTCATAGAGACCCACAAAATTTTCGGCTCCAGGCCCATAAGCCATTACCGGCACCATCACGGCAGTATGATCGCCGGTAGAAAACCTGAAATAGGACTTTCCATCGCGTTTTTCGGGTCGTACAAGCGTAAAACCACCGGTTTCATGGTCGGAAGTGACTATTACCAAGGTTTCGCCATTTTCTTTTGCAAAATCAAGTGCTACACCAACAGCCTGGTCAAAATCATAGAGTTCAGCCATCAGATAGGCACTGTCGTTGGCATGGCCTGCCCAGTCAATTTGCGCACCTTCCACCATCATAAAAAAACCATTTTCGCTATTTTCCATACAGTTAACTGCATGCTCTACCATTTTTACCAATTGATTTCCGCGTCCCTCCAAAACAGACTTCTGATGGAAATCAGCGAGGAATACTGCTTGCTTGGGGTGGCATTTCCATTCAGATGCATCAAAAACAGAGTCGATGGCAAAGTCTCTGTCAACCAACGTTTGAATATGGTCTTTACCATCTTTGCGCTTATTGAAATTATCGAGTCCACCACCCATAAAAAGGTCGATGGAGGCATTCATGGCGATGTCTTCTGCTATTTCTTCGTAGTTGTTGCGCGATTCATTGTGTGCTAAAAAACTGGCCGGAGTGGCATGGGTGATGGCACAACTTGCCAGCACTGCGGTATTTCTTCCTGATGCTGCCATACGTTCAGTCAGGTTCAATAAAGGGGTTTTATCAGGAAGCATGCCAATCATTCCGTTATTGGTTTTGTTGCCTGTAGCCAGGGCTGTTCCGGCAGCACCTGAATCGGTAATTTCGTCATCCAATGAAGATGTGTTTTGAAATCCGGTATAGGGCAGTTTTTGCATGTGCATTGAATCAGCGGCATGAATAATACCAGCTTGAAGTTGCGCGTATCCCATGCCATCGCCAATGAGTAAAATGATGTTTTTTGGTACTTGCTTTTCGGGTGTGTGGTCATGGGTATGCACATCGCACGAAGTGACAACCGTCAGCAAAATGCTTAGGCTCAGTAATAAACGGAAATAGGTTTTTGTTTTCATGTGTTTTTTGGATTAGGTTTGAAGATAGATGACTGTTATCTCAGGTAAAATGCCGATGCGGCCCGGATAGCCAATGGATCCTATACCACGGTTGACATACAGGTGTTGGTCTGATGAGTCGTTTGTATATAGGCCTGCCCATTGCTGGTAAATATATTGTGCAGGGCTCCATTTCAATTTAGGTATTTCAATGCCAAACTGAAAACCATGGGTATGCCCTGCAAGCATCAGCCCAATGTCTTTATGTTGTTTGAGTACCTGATGTGACCAATGACTGGGGTCGTGCGACAATAGAATTTTTGCATCTACCTTGCCCATTCCTTTCACAGCTTTTGGGATATTGCCCAATTGCGGAAAACGGCTGTTGGCACTCCAGTTTTCAACTCCAATGATACCAAGTTTCTCATTATTAAGTTCAATCACGAAGTTTTCATTGCGAAGCAATTTCCAATTCAGATCACGGTAATACTGCAACAAATCTTCGAAATTGCGTTTCTTGGCCTGTTTGGTTGGCCAATTCAGGTAGTCGCCATAATCGTGATTTCCCAGGATTGCTGCTACACCATGTGTTGCCTTTATTTCGCCGAGGATTTCCTTAAAATCTTGTGCTTCTGCAGTTTCGTAATTAACCAAATCGCCAGTAAAAACAACCAGATCGGCTTGTTGCTCATTGATCATGTCAACGGCTTTTTGCAACTGGCTTTTGTTTGACCACGAACCAAGGTGTAAATCGGATATCTGAACAATTCGAAATCCATCAAAACCAGGCGTTAAGCCTTTCAGGTTCAAATTAACTTTGTGCAATGTGAAGTCGTGCACCCATTTAAACATACCTGTGAACATGGTGCCAATAATTAAACCTCCACCAAGGTATGCGACGTTTTCAATAAATTTGCCCCGGCTTATTTTGTTGTCATCCCCTTGGTTGTCAGATGCTTTCTTTTTTCCGGTGATCAAACCCCATATCCGGCTTAAAACTTTCACAAAGTCTGATAACAATAAAATGATGGAGGTAAATATTTTGGCCAGGTAAAAAACAAATACGGCCCCGAAAAGGTAAATTCTTAGCTGGTCATTCCAATCGGATTGAGGCACAAAATAGGCTGTAATAACCAAAACAGAGATCAGTGCAAGGGGCAGCCAATAAAGGCTGGCCGTTATCAGTCGGACCGTTTTGTTGTAAGTGAAAATGCGGTTTTTAACATACGACCATAAGTACAGATCGATAAGCAGGAGTAATATAAAGCCTGGATACCTGTTCAGGTTTTTGGGGAAAACAGCAGCCGTTAAAAAATATCCTGCAACGATGAGCAGCAGGATAAGGCCTATATTTACGTATTTGTTCTTGTGCATAATTGAGCGGCAAAAGTAATTATTAACAGGTTTCCAAAGTGCAAGAAGGCAAAACATTAACAATTATTTCAAGTAGATGGAGGCTTATTACAGTTTAAAAGTGTTCTTTTTTGCCAGTTTACTGGGTATAAAATATTGATAAACAAATGATAGCATGATAAATTTACTTAATTGCATAAAAAAGTTTGGAGATAAGGGACGATTCATTAATTTTGCACCTCCCAAAGCACAGGGTGTTTTTATCTTCAATGCAAATGGGAAGTGTTCTTTATAACCCAACTAATGGAGAGGTGGGTGAGTGGCTGAAACCA
>CAYTUA010000513.1:0-2772 GCA_964440855.1 uncultured Lentimicrobiaceae bacterium | reverse complement strand
TTTTTGTAAATGAATTGCATGCCGAATTCTGGCAGATTACAGTGTGCATGGGACCATATCTGAGATTGGTTTACCTAAAAACACTAAGTTTGTTGCCTCAATTTCAGCCCATGAATTTTTTGGCCCATGCTTACTTGTCCGGAAACGACCCCGAAGTGCTGTTTGGCAATTTTGTAGCCGATGGCATCAAGGGAACAGCTGCTGCAGCCTATCCAATTGGCATTAAAAATGGGATTGCACTGCATCGCGCCATCGACCAATATACGGATAGCCATGAGGTGGTAAAGCAAAGTGTAAGCCGTTTGCAGCCTGTTTTCCGCAAGTATGCAGTGGTGATTGTGGATATTTATTTTGACCATTTCCTGGCCCGCTATTGGCAGGAATACAGTGATCAGGATTTGGTTGAATTCACGCAGAAAGTTTACAAAACCTTAATTACACGCTATCGTTGGTTGCCGCCACGAACAAAAAAGGCCTTGCCCTTCATGATTGCCCAAAACTGGCTTGTTGGCTATGCCAATTTGCGCGACCTCGACCGTGTTTTCAGGGGCATGTCACGCAGGGCACGCTTTGATTCGGGAATGGAAAATGCTGTTGGTTTTTTAAAGTTGCATTATATGCATTTTGAAAATGATTTCAGGATTTTCTTTCCCCAACTCATTGAATTTTGTGAACAAATGGAACAGGAGGTTTAATCAATATTTGTCAGGAACCAACCTGCCCGACGACACTTATACAATGGCAAATAGAAAGGGGTATTTACCAAGACGTATTGTATTCATGGTTGTTATCGTAATAACCATGCTGGGTACAGCTCATGGGCAGGTTAGTCCCTTTCTTGATTTTATTGGGGCAGCCGAACGCGATGGAAAAGTGTTTTTGCAATGGGTAATGAGCAGCGGGGCCACATGCGATGGGATTGATGTTTATCGGAGCACAGATGGGGAACTTTTTGAGCGCATAGGAAGGATTCCAGGTGTTTGTGGTAGTCCTGATTTTGCACTTGGTTATGAATTTGTAGATGAATCTCCTTTAATCAATCGTATAAACTACTACCGTCTTGAATTGGGTAATTTAGGTGTGTCGGAAGTGCTCGCCATTCATGTGTTTGATTTCCGGGAGAAAAAATTCCAGATTATTCCACATCCGGTCAGCAGTAGGAGTATTTTGTTTTTTGAGAATCCACAACTTGAAAACAACAGCCTGGCTGTGTATAATTTGCTTGGTGACCGAGTATATGAAGTGACAGGACAGGCATCGCAATATGCTATCAAGGCCACTGACTTTGCTGAGGCCACCTATATCTTCGTAATAACCAATTCGGCAGGAAAAAAGCTTGCGCAGGGCAAACTGATGGTGGTTAATGGCAAGTGATTACTTTTCAAATTCTTTCAGCAATACTTCCTCAACAAGGCCTTTGTTTTTGCGGTCGAACAGATACAGCTTTATTTCAATATGCATACCTTTTGAACTTTTGTTCGTTAAAAGCACTTTCAATGGTTTGGTAAAATCAACCCAGGGCCTGCGTGGTGAAAGGCTAATGACAGTAAACCAAAGATTATATTTTGGGTGTTGCAGTTGAATTTATAATCCGTTGTAGAACAATTCATGAATATTTTTCTGTAGGGGGTATCTCAGTTAATAAATTGCAGGCTTTTGTGTTTTATTGTAGTTTTACAGTATCATTTAAAAATTTCATTCATGAATGAAGCAACTCTTAAACTGGAAGACAGAATTAGCCTCTTAAAACAAATCCCTGTTTTTGCCAGTTTGACCAAGGAAGCCTTATCCGAGTTAGGCACATTGCTTTTTGAGATGCAGGCCAGGGCACAGGAACCTCTTTTCAGGAAAGGTGACCAGGGCGAAAAAATGTATATCCTTGTTGAAGGGGAGGTGCGCATCCACGACGGAAACCATGTTATCACCCGCCTGGGGCCGGGAAATGTGTTTGGTGAGTTTGCCCTAATTGATGAAGAAACCCGCTCAGCTTCAGTTACTACTGAGAAAGCTTGCCTGTTGCTTTATCTTGATAAAAATGTCATGGTGCCATTAATGGGCAAATATCCTGAAATATTGAAGGGTTTGTTGCATACTCAAATCAAGCGGATGCGTGATATGAACGATTTGAAGGAGAAACTGGCAAAAAGTTATTTGAAAATAAGCAAGCAAAACGAAGAAATAGCACTACAGAATACTTCTATTAGGGATAAAAACCAGCTTGTTGAGGCGCAGAACCAAGAGTTGCGCCAGCTAAACGAACAAAAACGCCAATTGATGAGCGTTTTGATTCACGGCCTCAAAAATCCACTTACAAGTGCTCTGATGATGGTGGATTTGCTGGATCAGCATGTCGAAAACAAGGATGCAGTGCAGGAGTACCTTGATGTGCTTGCCCACTCCATGAAAAGGATGGACAAAGTGTTTAACGACATTATCCGCGACAACCAGCGCGAATGAGCTCGCTGCCTATTGCAATTGAACCGAAAATAGTATTTTTGGAGCAAAGAACAAACATCTTGGAAACACTCATCATACAAACCGAAGGCGAAAAGTAAAAAGCCATCAAGCAATTGCTCAAAGCAATGGGCATTGCATTTAAAGCCAAAAAATAAAAGAGCCCGTATAATCCTGAATTTGTAAAGAAAATATTGGCTGCCTAAAAGGAATCGAGCAGGCAGGTTAATCCAGATAATGTATGGGAAAGTATATTATTGAGATTAAGGAAACAGCTCGTAAGGACCTGGCAAAAATTTATAAATCAGGCGATAAAGC
>CAYTUA010000512.1:0-4197 GCA_964440855.1 uncultured Lentimicrobiaceae bacterium | reverse complement strand
TATTTTATTTTCTTAGTTTCTTCACTTCAATTGGAGGCAACTATTTTGTGCCATTCCCACGAAAGTTTTGCATAAAGGTACAATACATTCCTGTTTTTGTCAATCATCACCTTGATTAAGGGAGCCAAATGCGTTTTTTAAGTGTTGGATGGTTTCTTCAATTTCAGCCTGCGTGATGTTGAGCGGTGGTGCTATCCTGAATGCTTTGGAATTGAATAAAAACCTGTCAACGATCAATCTTTCCTTCGCCAGATTGTCCATCAACTTATCCAACATTGATTCATGGTGCAGCTCCACACCAAGCATCAAGCCAGCCCGTCTGATTTCCTTTACTTGTAGAAATGTCAGCAATGCATCAGCAAACTCCTTGCCTTTATCGTTGGCTTGTTGGGCCAGTTTTTCATCCAAAATCACTTCCAGGTTGGCCAATGCAGCTGCACAACTGACCGGATGTCCGCCAAAAGTGGTAATATGCCCCAGTTCGGGATTATTCGTCAAAGCCAGCATATTTTCCTTACTCGAAATGAATGCTCCTATTGGCATGCCCCCGCCCATGGCTTTGGCTATGCATAGGATATCAGGAACAAGCTTATGATGCTGAAAGGCAAATAATTTGCCGGTCCGGCCAAACCCCATCTGAATCTCGTCAAAAATCAACAAACTGCCTGTTTGTTTGCATTTGGTGCTCAGGGCCTCAAGCCAGCCGGCAGCAGGGAGAACAATACCAGCTTCGGCCTGAATGGGTTCCACTACCACACAGGCTGTATGTGTTGTAATTTGTTCCAGGTCTTCAAAGTTGTTGAAGGTTAAGGTTCTTGTGTCGGGCAATAAGGGGCGGAAAGGGTTTTTTAGTTTTTCATTCCCAAGCAGGCTTAATGCGCCGGCTGTGCCACCGTGATATGCTTTGTTGAATGCAACAATTTCGGTTCGCCGGGTAAGTCGTTTGGCTAGTTTTAAGGCCCCTTCGATGGCCTCACTTCCTGAGTTGACAAAATATACGGCATTCAGACGGGACGGAAGTTGTTGGACAATTTTTTCGGCCAGTTTTACCTGGGGCGATTGCACAAATTTGCCATAAACCATCAGGTGCATATAGGTTTCAGCCTGTTTTTTTACGGCATCAACCACCCTTGGGTGCAGGTGACCGATATTACTCACCGAAACCCCCGAAACCAGATCGGTATAGGCTTTGCCATCTATATCATAAAGATAAATTCCTTTGGCACTCACCATCTCGATGGGGTCTTTAACAATGGCCGGCAGTCCCATGTGCAGCTGAAACAATTGTTTGTTTGATAGCATTGACATCTTTTTTGCAAAAGTATTAAAATGCTTTGTTTGTGCCCGAATTCTCACGCTTGTCATAATTAAATGGCATTCAAATGCTAACTGATCTGCTTTTTTTAACGGGCAATTGAAAAATAATGCGTTATTTGCTTTCCCGTTACAAAAAAAATTACGACTTTTGCACCCCAAATTCAGGCAGAAATTAATCATTTAAAATTTAAACACTTATGCCAGCAAGAATTAGATTACAACGTCATGGTAAAAAGGGCATGCCTTTTTATCACATTGTAATTGCGGATGGTCGTGCACCACGTGATGGAAGATTGATTGAGAAGATTGGCACCTACAACCCAATTACGAACCCGGCAGAGATCAACCTCGATGTTGATGGTGCCGTAAAATGGCTCCAAAATGGTGCCCAGCCCAGCGATACTGCAAGGGCAATTTTATCCTACAAAGGTGTTCTTTACAAACTTCACCTGCTTAAAGGCGTGAAGAAAGGCGCATTTACAGAGGAAGAAGCTGAAGCCAAATTCCAGGCATGGCTGCAACAAAAGCAAGAAAAGATTGAATCCAAATTGAAAGGTTTGGACGAAAGCAAACGTATCGATCGCAAGAAGCGATTGGAAAACGAGGCGAAAATCAATGAAATGAAAGCTGCCGAAGTTGCCAAAAAACGTATGCAGGATATGAAAGCTGAAGCTGCTGAAGCCAATGCTGCCGTAGAAACCGAGGAGGCAGTAGTTGAAGAAGCTGTAGCCGAAAAGCCAGTTGAAGAAACTGTAGCCGAAAAGCCAGTTGAAGAAGCTGTAGCTGAAAAGCCAGTTGAAGAAGCTGTATCCGAAAAGCCAGCAGAAGAAACTGCTTCAGAGAAACCAGCTGATGAAGCTGAACCAGAAAAGCCAGCAGAGGCCTAGTCCTAATAGGTTTATACTTATAAAAAAAAGCCGCTCCTTTTAAGGGCGGCTTTTTTCGTTTTCAAAATTCTTGCTAATTACCTGTAATCTGATCGTAGCGTGAGCTGTTGGCAGGGTCAATTTCCCGCATAATATTGGCGGCCCGCAATTTTTCCTGTGGACTGCCTTGCGAAAACACATTGATGATTTCATCGCGTTTGGCTTCAATTACCAATTGCAGAAAAAACAATCCGGGACGCTCGCGGTATAGTTTCTCCAAATGAGGCAATGCCTCCAGAATTTTAGCCCTGCCTTCATCTGGTTTGTCGGCCATCACATCAAGTCCTAATCTGTGATATTCATAAAGAAACTGCCGCAGAGGGCGATAGGTAGGGTTGCGTAGGTTTTCTACCATCCAATACCTGTTGCGGTTGCCATCGAATGCTTTCCAACCCCGCTCGTTTGTGCTTTGCGCTGCATTCACTACCTGCTCGGCTGCCTGAAAAAATGGGTCGCCCCCATAGAGTGAAAAAGTGTCGAAATCGAGCCCCAGAAAAATATAAGCATAAAAGGCCAGGGTTGATGTGAGGTTCGACATAAAGGTATTGTCATTGAAGTCGAGCGGTTGAAACTCAATATAACGGAATTGGAAATTTTCATCCACATAATTGAGTACAGATGAGTTATAGGACGATTTATAAATAGGGCGGCGGAGTACCAAATTGAGATTGGCCTTGAACTCGTCAGCCGAAATGCGTTCGGTGATGTTGATTAAAATCGTGGCTTCGATGCGCTCCTCAATTTTAAAATTGAGGTTGGTCCATTTTCGGTTATTCATAAACTCATAGACTGATTCTTGCAAAGCGTCAAAAACCCGCCTGTCAGTTCCTTCAATACCGGGAGCACTTACCCTGATTTCAAAGAAAAACTCCTGCCCTTGCACTTTTAATAAACCAAGCAGTATGAATAATAATAGGCTGAATTTTTTCATTGGACTTATGAATTTTCTGTTGTCAACATAGAATAAATGTGGTTTACCAGATCGGCGGCCACAGCAGTTTTTTGTTTGAGTTCAAAATGCACTTCTTCTTCATTTTTTGCAAAAAAACTAACTTTATTGGTTGCATGCCTGAATCCGGCACCTTGTTCTTCCAATGAGTTTAGAACGATCAAATCGAGGTTTTTCTTGTGCAGTTTTTCAAGTGCATGTTTTTTGCCTTCATTTGTTTCGAGCGCAAACCCAACAAGAATTTGATTTTTTTTCTTCAATTGCCCCAGCTCCAATAGGATGTCGGGTGTTGGTGAAAGTTGCAATGTAAGCGAAGCTGTCTGCTTCTTGATTTTTTGCTTTGCCACATCTGCCGGCTTATAATCCGCAACTGCTGCCGTCATTACTGTAATATCAGATACTTCAAAAAGTGACCGACAGTTTTTATACATTTCATCAGCACTGGTAACTGCAATTACTTCAACATTTTTGTTTGATGGTTGCAAATGGGTTGGCCCCAGTATAAGCTTTACCTCAGCCCCTTCAGCTGCAAAAGCATCTGCTATGGAAATGCCCATTAAGCCACTGCTGTGGTTACCAATAAATCGAACAGGATCGATGGCTTCGTGTGTTGGGCCAGCCGATACCATTACTTTCTTACCTGTAAAGCGTTTTTTTTTTGAAAAAAATGTTTTGATCAGGTCAAAAATCACCTCAGGTTCTTCCAGACGGCCTTCGCCGCACAAACCGCTGGCCAATTCACCATAGGCTGGTGCAATCAGAAAGTGGCCCCTGTTGGAAAGACCTTCTATATTGTTTTTGGTTGCCGGGTGCTGATACATATCGTAATCCATGGCAGGGGCAAACATCACTGCACAACGCGCCGATAGATAAACGGTGAGGAGATAATTGTCGGCAATGCCCATATGCATCTTGGCCAGGGTGTTTGCCGAAGCTGGTGCAATAAGAAAAAGGTCGGCCCACAGGCCTAGCTCAACATGACTGTGCCACGCCCCGGTTTCCTGA
>CAYTUA010000511.1:0-6866 GCA_964440855.1 uncultured Lentimicrobiaceae bacterium | reverse complement strand
TACGTTCTGTAACTGTTTCCATTAGGAAGAAATCCCGTTTTTCAACAAAGTCAATCGCCCTGCTTTTTGAGGCACTGTCGATGATGGAACCCTCTTTTTGCAAGGGTATGGCATTGGCCGAATCAATTGTAAACACCATTTTGTCATAGGCTTTATAGGAAAATGACCGCATCTTTTCAGGATTGTTTTTGTCCCTGTTGTCCAATACATTGCTGATGATTCGATGGGCCGGGTTTTCCCCGGGAAGTATGGTGACTTCGTCCAGCATGACCTCTTTTGGCTTAAGCCTGATGCGCAAAAAGGGAAGCTTTGGTTGCAACTGAATATCCATTGGTTCATAACCAACATACGTAAAATGAAGGGATTTAATGGGTTCAGGGCTTTGCAGCGAAAAGTTGCCATCGATATCGGATGTGCCTCCATACCGTCCCTCATTGATGCGGATATTGACAAAGGCAAGCGGTTGGTTGGTTACATCATTGCGGATGTTTCCCTTGAGTTGGTACTGTTGGGCAATCACTGGCTTTGCAGAAAGGCTTAGCGCAAGCAATACACTTAAAATAAACGCCTTAAAAGGGTACATGCATCTGAATTATTCCTTTTAAACAGCAAAATAGGATTCGAGGGCCAACAGGGTATCGTCCGATGTTTTGATGTCGTGGGCCACCTTGCCTTCGTGTAGTACGACAATTCTGTCGCACACTTCGGTGATATGGTTCAGGTCGTGCGACGAGATGAGAAAAGTGATCTGGCTTTCAGACCTCATTTTCTTAATCAGGTTTTTCAACCGTATTTGTGTGCTGGGGTCAAGGCTGTTAAAAGGTTCGTCCAACACCACAAGTTCAGGATTGCCCATCAATGCGGCAGCAATACCAATTTTTTGCTTGTTTCCCATCGACAGGTTTCGGATGAATTTTTTCGTTCCCAACACTTCGTGGTTGAAAAAGTCGGTCATGCTCTCCAGGAAGTATCTGATGTCGTCCTGCGACAGGCCTTTAACCTTACCCGTAAACTGAAAAAATTCTTCTGGCGTTAAAAAATCTATCAGGAATCCCTGGTCGAGGTAGGCCCCGGTGAAGCTTTTCCATTGTATGGTTTTGGCAACATCTTCTTGATTTATAAGAATATTACCAGCAGCAGGCCTGATCAGGTCAAGTAAAATCCTGAACAGGGTGGTTTTACCTGCCCCATTGTTGCCAACAAGGCCAAAGCTCTCGCCTTTAATAATCTTCAATGTGGGAATATCCAAAACGGTTTGGCCTGAATAGACTTTCGTCAACTGATTTATTTGTATCATATTATCTTGATATTTAAACTATTATTCTTGATATCTATTCTTGTCGTTTTATTAGTCCTTCTCCCTGAAACCATTGGCCATGATATGCCTCCTGGCTTCAAAATTCCTGAATATCATTTGAATGAAGGCTTTTCTGAAGGCAAGTCCCAGCAAGCCAGTAAGGCCGACGAGGTAAATGCCATGATCGGCATTGCCAAACCATTTAAACGGCAGATAGAGTATGAGTGGAACAATAAAGACAGGAATCATGGTCAGGTAATGTGTAGCACCAATTCCTTGAAAATTAAAGGCAGTGCTCTTGCCGAGGTCCATGCTTTTGGTGTTGTAGGTGGCAATATAAACAAGCATGGGAAGCACAATGCCCAGGTTGAACAAAAAAGTGGCTGTGTTAATAAGCATTATGAACCAGCCAAAATAAACATAAGGGATGATCAGGATAAAAGCTGCTACCGTCAGCAAGGTACCGCCAAGTATTTTGGCACGTATATAATCTTTAAAATCAATCCGTGAGGCCAACAACATATCGAAATAGGAGCCCTCGTAGGCAAAGGCATGCTGCAAATAATTGAACATCACCCCACCGGTCATGAAAATACCAACAAACACCATAAAGCCGTCATCCTCAGAATAACTGTCGGATAAATAAAAAAACAGGCCATAAAGAATAAAGACGGGGGTGATGTATAAAATGGTTTTTGTCCGCTTGTTTCGCAGGAAAAGCCGCACATCAAGGCTCATTATTTCTCCAATCATGCCAAAACGCTCCAGGTAACTTAAATTGGCCCCGCTTTTTGTATTCTCGTTTTCGCGTACATTTTCTTCCAAATAGAAGTGCGATTTCAGGAAATTGAAATTGACCCGATAGGCTAAAAACAGCAGCGCAAAAGGAATCGATAACATAGCAGGATTTTCTGTCAGATAAGCCAATGACGTTGCAAAAACACCGGCATAGCTGTACCAGCCGAATACATCGCCCAGGGCAAGCACACCAATTAGGGCAACCACCACAAGCACGATACGGATATTTGTGGCTTGCTGTTTTTTCAAATACATGGCGGTGTAGTTGAAAAACAAATCAAAGGCCAGCATACTGAAGAGCCACAACCAGGCCATTAATGTGCCGTGGTAGAAACCAATCTGATAAAAGGCAAAGGGCACAAAAAAGATAACACCAAGCAAGTTAAACACATTGAACAAGCCCTTGAAGAGTACAAAATGCACCAGGGACGATTTGCGGATGGGTAAGTGCTGATAGGGCTGAATGGCCATCACAGGTGTTTGTTGCATAAAAAAGCGGAAACCAAACATGCCGGCAAAATACCAGGCAACAACTTTGTAGAATTCATAGATCAGGGCATCACTATCTGCTATTTCGTGCCAGTTTTTGGCCAGCAAAACCGAAACGGTAATAAATTGAATGAGCATGATAAACACAAAAAAACCAATTATCAGGTTCAAAGCCAAGCTTTTTTGCCAGATGGACGATCGGCGGGCCTGTTGCATCTGATGTTTTAAAAAATAGAAAAGGAGCATGATTTATTTTTTTGTAAAAGTAGAAACTATTGGCAAAATTCTGATAGGCTAAATTAATTTGGGGTTGTTTTTGTGCCTGTTCTTGTCGCGATGGTATTTTTTTTCGAGGTTTTGTTGCAGGGCTTCTGTCAGGTTGATGCCTGTTTGGTTGGCCAGGCAAATCAGCACAAACAACACGTCGGCCATTTCGTCGGCCAGGTCAATATCCTTATCACTTTCCTTAAAGGATTGATCACCGTATTTGCGGGCCATAATGCGTGCCACTTCCCCCACTTCCTCCATCAGCATGGCGGTGTTAGTCAATTCGCTGAAATATCTTACACCAACCTCTCTGATCCATTGGTCCACTTGTTGCTGGGCGTTTTCGAGTGTCATTTGCTATAGGTTTTTAATTTTGAAACCACAAATATCCGCAAAACATGCATAGGGGAGGGGCTATTCGTTTTATCTTTGGCAAAAAATTGACGTGGCAGAAAATACCGAAACTTTTACACTAATCGCCAAAACCTCATCCGGTCTGGAGCAGGCACTGGCCAATGAGCTTCAGCAGCTTGGCGCAACAAAGATTGAAATCCTTCAAAGGGCTGTTGGTTTTCAAGCTGATAAACGGTTACTCTACAAAGCCAACTACAGGCTCCGGACCGCCCTCAGGGTGTTGAAGCCAGTATTTGCCTTTACAGCACGCAATGAAGATTCCTTTTACGATCAGATTGCTAAAATTCAATGGCATGTTCATCTGAATCCTGAGCAGACTTTTGCTGTGGACGTGGTTTTAAGTGGCAAATACTTCACCCATTCCCATTATATGGCATTGAAAACCAAAGATGCCATTGTGGATCAGTTTCGCGACCGCTTTGGCAGCAGGCCATCGATAGATATTATCGACCCCCATTTACGGATCAATATACACATTGCCGGCGACCAATGTTCGGTGTTATTTGACAGTTCAGGGCAATCCCTGCACAGGCGGGGCTACCGGACAGTGGTTGATAAAGCGCCTATAAATGAAGTGCTTGCGGCTGGATTGATACAGCTCAGTGGTTGGCAGGCCGACAGCCATTTTGTTGATTGCATGTGTGGCTCAGGCACCATTCCCATCGAAGCGGCCATGCTGGCTATGGATATTCCGGCCGGCTATTTCCGCAAGCAGTATGGTTTTATGAACTGGCCCGATTATGATCCGGGTTTGTGGCAGGAGGTGGTTACCGAAGCCAACGACCGCATCCGTGAGTTTGATTTCGATATTATTGGTTCCGACCGCTCGGCCAAAGCCATCGACATAGCGCGCGAAAATGTCAGAAAAGCGCACTTGCACAAGGACATTAAGCTGATGCGCAAAAACATGAATGAGTTTCAACCACCCGAAGGCAATGGCGTTATGATCATCAATCCCCCTTATGGCGAACGGCTCGAGGAGGAGGATCTGGTAGCACTTTACAGTGGGATTGGCGACAACCTGAAGCGTAATTTTAAAGGCTACAAGGCTTGGGTAATCAGCAGTGATTTGCCTGTATTAAAGCGGGTAGGCTTAAAGCCATCCAAAAAAATCACCGTTTTTAACGGCCCGCTCGAATGCCGCTTTGTGTGTTTTGATATTTTTGATGGGAGCTTAAAGGAGAGGAAAAGGGAGGAAGGGAAGGTGTAGGGTTTTGGTGAGACGAGAGTCTTAAGTCAAAATCATTTGGCAGTTGGTAAGTTGAAGATCGAAAAAAAAGGGATTGAAGATTGCAGATCAGCGATTCCAGATTTTGGGGCTTCCCAGTTTAATAATCTTCGTACTTAAGTCGAAAATCATCAATCAAGTTGGCAGTTGGCTATGGGCAGTTGGCAAAAGGCTTTTGTTCTTTGCAAACCTAACTGATTGAATTTCTTCTTGGCTTTTTTAGAATCAGGGCGGAAAGAAGTTATACATGTCCTTGCGGTGAAGAACACGTATTAACCTGACGGTTTCTTTTTCCTTGAACAAACCCATGCGGTAGGCACCAAGCCTAATACGATAAGCTGAGGCATGACCTTTCATTTTGGACAGGTTTGGTATTTCACTCAGTGTATCAGCGTTCTCGATTGATTGGATTGTATTGCTGATCCTATGCTTGAGTTTGGTGTCATTGATTTTACGAATATCTTGCAGGAAAGATTTGTCAAACAATACTTTCACCGCTTCAGGATTGTAATGTTTTCATAATCTCTTCCCTGCTGACATTTTCGCCGGTTTCTGCTTCGAGCATGGCCTTGAGCAATCCAAAATCCTCTTTTTCGCTTTCGCTGATGGATTTGGTCTTCAGACGCAAACGTCTGGCAAGCGATAGAAAAAGTGCTTTGTCTTCTTCAGATTTTAAATCGATTAAGAGCGTTTCCATAATGAATGGCATGTTTAATAATTAATGCAAAGCTATAAATTCTTCCATTGATACATAAGCTTTATTATAAACTATATAGGATGGGAAAGTCAATTTTAGGATTCGGTTTAGATGGCAGTGCTACAAATAAGTCTTGCGTTTTGAGTCAAAATCAATTGGCAGTTGGCAAGTTGAAGATCAAAAAAAAAGGGATTGAAGATCAGCGATTGCTTAATACACCACCGTCACAGTTCCGCGCAAACTTTTATTATTGCCTGCAATATCTTCGTATTGAAGCAAATAAACATATGCCCCACCAGGAACCTGATTTCCTTTGTGCTTACCATCCCAGCCCTTGCTGGCATCAGTGGTTTCGTAAATAAGTTGTCCCCAGCGGTTATATATTTGAAACAGATAGGCCCTTTGGTTGCCATAAAAGGCCACAACAGGTTTGAATACGGGAGTTATGCCATTGGGCTTAAAGGCATTGGGCATGATGGGATCGCTTTCACGTGAAACTTGCAGGCGGTTGGATTGGGAAACAGCCGGCAGATTGTCCATTTGTATCTGAGCTGAAACGGCCTCAACAAAATAACTGACTGTGGCAATTTGATCAGCAAAAAGAGATAGGTTGTCGGTATAGTTTAAAGCGGAGGAATTAAGCTCCGCAATTTCTTCATAGTCGTTTTCATTGGCAAGTTTTCTGTAGACAAGGTAATGATCCACCTCCCAGCCTTCGTAGGCATTCCATTGGAGTTCATTTTGGTTGTCTCCTGAAGCTGATCCGGTTAGGTGCATGGTGCGATGAATTACAGCATCGCGCGCTTGCAGGCCGCAACTGTCATAATAGGCCATTTGATAGTAATAGGCGGTTTCGTCGGGGAGGGCAGTTTCATCCGTTAAGGTGGATATGATTGCAAGCGGTGCAGCAAACCGACCTATTGAAGAAAGATTGAGGTTGTCGTTGGCCGACCTGAACACTTCTACATCAACCATTTCCGCGGATATGTCTGCTTCGTAGAGCAAGTCAACTTGATTTTGCTCTGTTACTGTGGCTGCCAGTAAATTGAAAAACTCCGGGGTTTGATACACTTCTGTATAAATCTCGACGCTGCATGATCTGCTGGTTCTATCGTCTGCATGTAGTGCTTCAATATAAAAGTTGTAAGTAAGTCCCGATTCAAGCCCGCGATATGCATATTCATAAATGCTTGTCGTGGAGGAGGATGAACTGTTTGGTCCATAAGTTTTTTCAGTATCAAATACAGTCAGGTTTTCAGCTGATATAGTTTCAACAATTTGAGGGGTACCATCTTCTACCTGAACCCATATTGCATAATCAACATCGTTTTCCTCTCCTATTTCATTTCGAAAAAAAGAGGTCCAATAAAGTGTAGCTGTGGATTCACATATCTGATAATCAATAGAATTATTCAGAAAAACTGTTTGCAACTCCCTGGATGGCAGGCTTTCCTCGGCACCCACAATTGATTTTATGGTAAAAATGGCCCTTTCGCTACAGGCCTGATGCTGTTCAATAGTGTAGGAGCGTGCCTGCCCATTATCTATGGTCACCAGTTCCTGAAAACCAGCATCGCCCATAGCATCCAGATAAACCCAATGTTCTATTAAAAAGCCATCTACCATCTCCTGTATGTCAATGCTCCAGCTCAACTCAATATTACCATTTGGTAAAA
>CAYTUA010000510.1:0-4193 GCA_964440855.1 uncultured Lentimicrobiaceae bacterium | reverse complement strand
GATGGCCCTCGAAAGGCGCTACATCCTCAAATACATGAAAAAGGCAGGGCGCACAGCTTCAGCTATTTTCACCTTTGTATTGGTGCATTTTGGCTGGGTAATGTTCAGGGCCGACAGCACCGAACATGCTTTTGCCATTTATACACGCATGTTCTCCTTTGGTGGAGGTGGCCTCACCCATTTTATTGACACCCAGTTGGCTGTGATGCTGGTTGTTTCGGTTGTTTTCTCCTTCTGGGCACTTGTGCCGGGTGTCGAAAAATGGCAAAGCCGGGTGTATGCCAGGCAGCAAAGTTTTGGCACCATCAGCCTGATGACCTTGCTGGCCATTGTCCTGTTCATTATCAGCCTGGCGGCCATCACCTCTTCAGGTTTTAACCCCTTTATCTATTTCAGGTTCTGATGAAGCAAACCGTCAAACATCTGTTATTTATCCTGCTGATGCTGCTCCTGTTATTGCCATTTGTTCAGCAACAATGGAATATTATACAGATGGAACCATTGAAGGGGGCCATTGAAACACCTGTGCAGCCGGCTTTCTCAGCAAAGAACTTTTACGGGTCTTCCTATCAGGACAGCCTGAATACCTTTGTGGAGCAACACATTGGTTTCAGGCCGTTTTTGGTGCGTATGCACAATCAGTTGAATTATACTGCCTTTGATATTATAGCTGCCAAGGGGGTCATCAAGGGAAAAGACGGCTTTTTGTTTGAACAGAAATACCTGCATGCACTTTATGGCTCTGATTATATTGGTGATGAAAAACTAATGGAAGATATCAGGAAAACGCACGAAATTGCTGAGTGGCTTGGCCAACAGAATAAGCACCTGATGGTGGTATTGGCGCCAGGTAAAGGCAGTTTTTTTTCGGAATATGCCCCCAAAACGCTGGCAAGCAACAATCCGGGCAAACGCAACAGCGAAGAATATTACAAACTGCTCAGGCAAAACCAGGTGCCTGTAATAGACGGAAACAGTTGGTTTTTGGCTATGAAAGACACTACTACTTTTCCGCTTTTTCCCAAGCTGGGTATTCATTGGAGTTACTATGGTATGGGTCTGGTTTTCGATTCCATTATCAAAACCATGGAGCAGGCCCTAGGGTATCGGTTTATCGATTTCCAGATGCAAGACATTGAAGTCAGCCATGAATTGCGCTCACCCGACCGCGACCTGTGGGAAGGGGTCAATATTTTTGCCAAACCTGACGACTTTCCCATGCCATATCCATCATTTGTTTTTAAGGATGTGCAGGGTGTGACCAAGCCCTCAGTTATTGTTGTAGCCGATTCTTACTATTGGCAATGGTTTGGTGGCGGACATGCACGTCGGGCCTTTGGAGAAACCACTTTTTGGTATTATAATAAACTGATTTTTCCAGCTGACGGCAGTGAGCCTGCCAATCGCGAATCAGTTAATTTGCTGGAGGAAATTGCTGCAACCGATTTTATTATCCTGTTGCAAACCGATGCCAATATGGACCGTTACAGCTTTGGCATTGTGGATGATTTGCACCATGCAATAATCTACCAATCTACTGATTACGAATCAGATCGTATAGTAGCAGTTCGTAAAATAATGGCGGGTATCAGGGCAAACAAGACCTATATGGAATCTATAGCAGAAAAAGCCCTTTCGCGCGGTATCAGCACAGAAGAAATGCTTCGACTTGATGCCAATTGGATTTATGAACAAAGGCAGAAACAATAAATTAACATTCGATAGATTGCTTCATTGGTTCAAAAAGGATAATTTAGCCTCTCAAAAAATCAAATAAAACAGATGGATCGCCTTATGCATAAGTTTTCAAAGCCTTTTAAATGGATATTTAAAAAGTTTACCGGCTTGTCAGGTGTACCCAACTTCAGCATTTTGCTGGTTATGGGCCTTGTGATAGCCTACACCCTGCATTTGGGTTTTTGGAAACGCACCGACCGGATCATTGCCAGTGATGTATTGCATTATTATGCCTATTTGCCCGCATTTTTCATTTACAAGGACATGGAACTTGAATTTGTCAGCGCGGAACCGAATGCCTGGGTGGAAAAAATGTGGCCATCAAGGTCGCCCATCCGAAAAAATGTAATTATGACCACAATGGGCATGTCCATAATGTATGCACCGGCCTTCTTAACTACACATGCCATTATGCAATTGGCCGGTTACGATGATGATGGCTATGCGCCGCCTTATCGTTTTGGCCTGATTGTGGGTGGTTGGCTCTATTTATTTTTGGCACTGCTGATATTAAAGAAAATATTGTTGCGCTATTATTCGCCTTGGGCCGCAGCCATCACACTTCTGATAATTGGCTTGGGAACCAATTTGTTTCATTATGCCAGTGCCGAACCCACCATGAGCCACCAATACAGCTTTTTGCTTTTTGCTGCCTTTTTGCTGCTTACTATCCGTTGGCACGAAAAGCCAAAAATCGGTGATGCCCTCATGCTGGGCCTGCTCAGTAGCCTGATTACCCTTGTAAGGCCAAGCAATATCGTTGTAGGGCTGATTTTTATTTTTTGGCAGGTAGGAGGAATCAACGATTTAAAGATCAAGTTCAAACTTTTAAAAAAATATTATCCTCACCTCCTGCTGCTGTTGCTGGCGGGTTTTGTGCTGTGGCTACCCCAATTGCTTTACTGGAAGCAAGTTACAGGCACCTACTTCTATTACAGTTATGGCGGTCAACAAGGTTTCTTCTTCAACAATCCACAAATCATCAACAACCTGTTCAGTTACCGCAAAGGTTGGTTGGTATATACCCCCATCATGCTATTTGCTTTTATTGGTATGGCTTTGCTATGGCGCAAAAATCGTGGCATGTTGATGCCCTTGATAGTTTTTACTTTGGCCAATATTTATTTAGTCTCCTCCTGGTGGGCCTGGTGGTATGGCGGTGGTTTTGGCCTGCGTGCCTATGTTGAGTCCTATGCCCTTTATGCAATGGGTTTTGGTGCTTTTGTACAATATATTCTAAACAACAGGTACGCACTGATTAAGTGGCCTGTGCTATTGGTTGTTCTGTTGCTTATTGGGTTTAACTTATTTCAAACACGACAGTACTATTACGGCAGTGTGCATTATGTCGGCATGAACAAAGAAGCTTATTGGCACAGCTTTCTACATTTGAAACCTTATGGCGATTATTATCACAAACTAACTATTCCCGATATGCAAAAGGCACGCAAAGGCATATATGAATACGAACCCTTTATTAAACCTGCTGAATAGCAACATCATGCTCAACAAACTGAAGCAATTTGTTTTTAGCGAAAAATTCATTTTTACCCTTTTTTTAGCGGGGAGTATTGTCCCCCTTTTTTTTGTGCGGTATGTACCTTCACTTGATGGGCCCAAACATCTTTTTGTAGGCCAGGTGGTAAAGCAGCTGTGGCTGGGCAATGGCTTTTTTGAGCAGTTTTATGCCCTTAATCCGCTATACAATGGCAATGTATTAGGCAATTACCTGATTGCTTTCTTTATGTTGTTTTTACCCACTTGGCTGGCCGAAAAGCTGTTTCTTGTGCTTTATATTGTTGTTTTGGCCACCGGTTTCAGGCAGTTACAAATAGCCATTGCACGAAAGGCATCCCATATGGGCGTATTGGTTTTTGCTTTTGTATATACCTCGCTGTTTATGCTGGGGTATTATAATTTTAGCCTGGCCATTGGCATTATGTTTTTTGCACTCGCCTATTGGATAAATCATTACAAGGCTATTGGCCTAAAGCAGATGGTGGTGCTGGCACTGCTTATCCTGCTTTGCTATTATGCGCATATTTTTGTATTTGGTTTTCTGCTGCTGCTGATGGGCTTTCACATCCTATTCAACTACCTGACTTCCCTGCGACAACCTGCTACTTTCAGGATTTTTGCAAAAAGAACCTTCCTGGCTTTTTTAGCCGCCTTGCCGGCTTTGGTGCTGGCCTTTTTTTATGTTCAGGTGATTATGAAGTTTCCTGCATCAGAAGGAGGGGGTGTTGGTGATATTATGGACAAAATACGCTATCTGCAACAGATGCGCATGCTGGTAGGCTACAGCCAAAGGCTTGAGTTGCCCGTTACATCTATCGTGTTTTATGCCTTGATGATCCTGATGGTAATAGCACTGGCCTGGCGCTTAAAATACTGGTTGCTAAGTAAAAAGCCGGAGTTTACCACTTCAAAAAAAGCATTTTTTAAACCAACTGATT
>CAYTUA010000509.1:0-9180 GCA_964440855.1 uncultured Lentimicrobiaceae bacterium | reverse complement strand
AGAAAAAGTTTCATCTTCCCTTTAAATGGTTTATTAAAGGGAAGATGAAACTTTTTCTGGCTTATTACCAAGCCATTGGTTGGCACCTGTCGCATTTGTTTGATCGTGAAATCCATGAAAATCCTCAACTATAAACATGGAAATAAACTATTTATATCTGCTCGATGCAATGCAACTATTGTTGTTAATTTACCTTGGTTCAACAAGTTTGTACCTGTTTATTTTTGCCATTGCCAGCTTATTTCCTTACAAAAGAAAAAAGCCGCATGATTTTAAGAAAAGGCGATTTGCACTCCTTATACCATGTTATCGCGAAGATGAAGTGATCATAGAGGTAAGTAAAAGTGCTTTGTCACAAAACTATCCTAAGTCGCATTTTGATGTGATTGTAATTGCTGATAAATTTGAGCAAAAGACCATCAAAAAACTAAAGGATCTGCCCATTATACTTTATAATGAGGATTTTCCTGTAAGCACTAAAACACGTGCCCTGAATCATGCCTTGATCAATCTACCTGATAATAAATATGATGTGGTTTGCATTCTGGATGCCGATAACTTGATGGAACCTGATTTCCTTGGTAAAGTAAATGATTCTTTTTCAAATGGTTATATAGCTGTTCAAGGCCATCGGGTTGCCAAAAACATGAATACCAATTTCGCCATTCTTGATGCCATCAGTGAAGAAGTCAATAACAACCTGTTTCGCAAAGGGCATCGTGTTTTGGGCTTATCTTCAGCATTAATTGGTTCTGCTATGGCATTTGACTACAAATTCTTCAAAAATTTGATGCGGGATGTAGAAGTTGTTGGTGGATTTGATAAAGAAATAGAATTGCGTTTGTTACGAGATGGCTATCTGATTGAATATTTACCTTTCGCCTATGTTTATGACGAAAAAGTACAAAATGCAGCCGTTTTCTCCCGTCAAAGAAGACGCTGGTTATCAGCGCAATTTCATTACTTTGGTATCCATTTTGTTCCTGCATTGAAAGCATTATTTACGAAAGGGAATATTGATTACTTCAACAAGGCACTGCAATATTTGCAACTGCCCAGGGTGCTTCTGGCCGGTATTTTAGCTATTCTCACCGCAACTTCGTGGTTGTTCAATGGGCAGAGCCATTTTACAATGGCCTGGTCAATCAGCTTGTTTTTGGCTCTTGTTACAATCTTACTGTCAGTGCCAGCTAAATTCTATACTTTTACAACGATTAAAGCAATGGCCGCGCTGCCAATAGGATTTTTATACATGCTCCTCTCACTATTACGCATCAAGGGTGCCAACAAGCAGTTTATACACACCAAGCACACGTTCAATGCTTTCCAGATTAAAAGAAAAAAAACCAACTAAAATCAACCAATATGAAAATAGGAATAGAAGGTCAAAGGTTGTTCAGACTCAAGAAACACGGTATGGACATGGTTGCTCTGGAACTTATCCGCAATCTGCAAAAAATTGATACTGAAAACGAGTACTTTATCTTTGTTAAACCAGATGTGGACACTGGCTGCCTGACTGCAAGCGATAATTTTCATATCGTGGAACTGGGGGGTGGCCCTTACCCGAGTTGGGAGCAAATTGCCCTGCCAAAAGCGGCTAAAAAATATGGCTGCGATGTGTTGCATTGCACAAGCAATACAGCTCCGGTTTTCAGTAAAATCCCTTTAATTATAACCTTGCACGACATCATCTACCTCGAAAGTATCAGTATTTTAAAAAAAGGTGGCACCTGGTATCAAAAACTGGGCAATATGTACCGGCGTTGGAATGTGCCCAGGGTAGTGAAAAAAAGTGATTATATTATCACCGTTTCGCATTTTGAGAAAAACAGGATTAAGGGTTTCTTTGGATTCCCTGAGGAGGATAAACGATTGGTAGCCATCTATAATGGCGTAAGTGAGCACTTTGTTAAGGTAACAGACCAAAGTGAATTGAAGCGTGTAAAAGATAAATATCACTTACCAGATAATTATGCCTTTTTCCTTGGAAACACCGACCCCAAAAAAAATACGAAAAATGTGCTAAAAGCCTTTTCCGACTATCTCAAAACACCAAACCCACCCCTTAAACTGGTGATGCTTGATTATGAAAAATCAGCGCTTGACGCCTTACTTGCCGAAATTGGCGACAAACAACTCATCAACCATATTCATCTGACAGGTTATGTTGTAAATACTGATTTACCAGCTATATATAGCCAGTGTAAGCTCTTTCTGTATCCTTCGCTCAGGGAAAGTTTTGGCATCCCCATGCTCGAAGCCATGCGTTGCGGAAGCCCTGTAATTACATCAAACACTTCGAGCATGCCCGAAGTATCGGGTGGTGCCGCCCTCATTATTGATCCTTATAAACCAGAAGAAATTACGGAGGCAATGATTAAACTTGTTCAGGACGATAAGCTGCGGGAAGATATTATACAAAAAGGTTTTCAACAGGCCCAAAAATTCTCATGGCATGCTATGGCCAAAGAAGTGCTGAACCTTTATAAGGATATTGCGTAAAAAAGAAACCTGATTAAAACACCAATTAAGCGCAACATGATTACAAACAGAGATTTCATTATTGTTGGTTTACAAGCCCTTGATAGCCGTATCGGTAGCAATTGCATCAATATTGCCCACGAAATAGCCAGACACAACAGGGTGTTGTATGTGAACTATCCACTTGACAGACTAACCCGCCTGCGCGAAAAAAATGATCCATTGATTCAAAAACGCATGAGGATTCTTAAAGGGAAAGAGCCTGAACTGGTGCAGGTTTCGGAAAATATGTGGAACTTATATCCACGCACCATACTTGAATCCATCAGTCAAATTCCTTTCGACGGGCTCTTTGATTTCTTTAACAGGATCAACAACAAACGCTTTGCCAGAGAAATAAAAAAGGCAATCGACAAATTAGGTTTTAGTAACTACTTCATTTTTAATGATTCAGACATGTTCCGTAGTTTCTATCTGAAGGAAATGCTCAAGCCTGAACTGTATGTGTATTACACCCGCGACAACCTGATTGCCGTTGATTTTTGGAAGAAGCAAGGAATTCGTATCGAAGCAGCCCTTATGGCAAAGGCAGACCTGGTAGTGGGCAATTCAACCTATCTTGCCGATCATGCGCGCCAGTTCAATCCCCACTCCTACTATGTAGGCCAGGGTTGTGATGTAAGCCTGTTTGACACCAAGCTAATCAAAACCATACCTGATGACATCGCAAAGATTAAAAAACCCATCATTGGTTATATCGGTGCTTTGTTTTCGCTTCGACTTGATATTGATGTGCTTATTTATTTAGCCAAACAAAGGCCTGATTGGAGCATTGTGTTGGTTGGGCCTGAAGATGAAGCCTTCAAAGCCAGTGAATTGCACCAGATTGATAATGTCTATTTCCTTGGCAGCAAAAAGATGGAAGAGTTGCCTGATTACCTGAACCCTTTTGATGTGGCGCTCAACCCGCAAAAGCTTAACGAAGTAACAATTGGAAATTACCCCCGAAAAATAGACGAATACCTGGCCATGGGCAAACCTACAGTGGCCACACGCACCAAGGCCATGGACGTGTTTGCAAAACATACGTATCTTGCCGACACCAAAGAGGATTATCTGGCACTGGTGGAAAAGGCACTTTCGGAAAACACCCCTGAGATGGAAAAAGAAAGGGAAATTTTTGCCAAAAGCCATACATGGGAAAACAACGTGAAGGAAATATATGATAAAATGCTCCTTTTAATGACCCAACCAAAAACAACATGATATGGGACTCGTTGATAAAATAAAAGCAAACCCCCGCTTGAAAAAGCTGGCGCTGTGGGCATTGATGCCAAAAAATCAGGCACGTCCGCGCCTTTGGGTCAAGCTCTTTTTGAACCCACTCAAGCATAAACGAGGCAAAGGATCATGCATCCGCAGACGCACGCGCATGGACGTTTTGCCTTTCAACTATTTTGAAATTGGCCGCTATTCCACCATTGAAGATTTTGCAACCGTTAATAATGGCGTTGGCGATGTGGTGATTGGCGACAGAACACGAATTGGTTTGGGCTGTGTTTTAATTGGCCCGGTAAAGGTTGGCAACGATATTATGTTTGCACAAAATATTGTCGTTTCAGGATTGAACCATGGCTATAAAGACATTGATGTGCCACCAAGCCTGCAAGAAGTAGAGACCAAACAAATAACAATAGAAGATGATGTGTGGATTGGCGCCAATGCCGTGATTACAGCAGGCGTGACCATCGGAAAACATTGCGTTATAGCCGCTGGTAGCATTGTTACCAAAACAGTTCCACCCTACTCTGTTGCTGGCGGAAATCCGGCACGTATTCTCAGGCAATACAATCCCGAAACAAAAAACTGGGAAAAGCCAGCTTAAACAAACTAAAATCACTCAATTCAAAAAAAACAAAATGCAAAAAATAAAAACATTTGCCAGGTATTTCAAAGACTTCTTACAATATGGGCAGGTAAGGCTGGTGCTGGCTTCCATGTTTTACCTGCTTACGAAAAAGTCAATCATTGATACAAGGATTTTCAGAGGAAAGCTTGGCTATTTCCTGCATCGAAGAGGATCCATCGATTTTCAATTTGGAAATTATGCCTATGAATGGAATGTGAAACGCTTTATGATTGAACAGGGCAAAAAAAATGATGTTTTTATTGATATCGGGGCAAATATTGGTACCTACACTATATTGCATGCAAAGAACGGGCTGGATTGTATTGCCTTTGAACCAGCATACGAAAACTATAAAGCATTGTATATTAATTTAATGCTTAACAATCTGGAGCATAAAGTACGCATTTTTAATTTGGGCCTGAATGACCAGCCAAGGAAAGCAGAGTTTATATTTGACCCGCTCAATACAGGGGCAACACACCTGAGCAGCATCCCCGCTGAAGACCCTGAAATAGATAAGCGTGGCAAAATTACCCAAGTGGAACTGGTCAGGCTTGATGATCTGATAGAAAAGTTGAACATACCGGAGGACAAGCATATTCTGATGAAGATTGATGTGGAAGGTATGGAAGTGAATGTGCTCCGGGGCGCAAAAGAATTCATACGCAAATATCCCTATTTGATGATAACACTCGAAAGTGTGCATTCCGGTGAACACAATATTAAAGAGATACTCAGCAGTATCGCTGAGTTTGAGTTTGACACCATTGATGACCTCAATATTGCAACCCGTAAAATTTCTAACAACATAAATTAAGGTGGCTATGCTTACTCTGAAAATCTTATTTTGGTTTTTGGTTTTTGTAGTTTTCTATGCTTACATTGGGTATGGAATTTTGCTTTTCATTATGGTTCGGTTGAAGAGGCTGTTTGCTTCAAAAGTAAAGCACACAAATGATGACACTTATGAGCCGGAAGTAACCCTTTTTGTAGCTGCTTTCAATGAAAAGGATTATGTGGACGCCAAAGTGCAAAATGGATTCGAGATGGATTATCCTAGGCACAAGATAAAGCAGGTTTGGGTGACTGACGGCTCCGATGACGGCACACCCGAAGTGCTTGAAAAGTATAAAGATCAAGGCGTTGAAGTCTATCATGAAAACAAGCGTGGAGGAAAGATTGGTGCCATGAACAGGGGCATGCAATTCGTTAAAACCCCAATTGTAATCTTTTCAGATGGCAATACCGTTTTGGGCAAGGAATCGGTACAACGCATCGTCAACTTGTTCAAAAATCCTAAAGTGGGTTGCGTATCAGGCGAAAAACGTATTTATAACAAAGAAAAAGACAATGCAGCCGGCACAGAAGGCATTTATTGGAAATATGAATCCACTTTGAAAAAATGGGATGCCGAACTCTACTCCGTTGTTGGTGCTGCTGGTGAATTGTTTGCCGTTCGCACCGATTTGTTTCAAGAAGTGGAAAAGGACACTTTGCTCGACGATTTTATCATCTCCTTGCGTATCGCCATGCAAGGCTATACCATTCAATACGATCCTGAAGCTTATGCTATCGAGACTTCCTCTGCCAGCGTGAAAGAAGAACTCAAGCGCAAGGTTCGCATTGCTGCCGGCGGCATACAATCCATCATCAGGCTCAGTCCCTTGCTCAATATTTTTAAACATGGATTGTTGAGTTTTCAATACATCTCCCACCGGGTGCTGCGCTGGACTTTGGCCCCTGTTTCGCTGCCATTGATTTTGCTGTTAAATCTTTGGATTGCATTGAATTATGGCATAACCAACTTCAACAATACCTATGTACTGCTTTTTTATGCACAAATCATATTCTACATACTGGCCCTCTTAGGCTGGTATTTGGAAAACAAGGCTATCAAAATAAAACTGCTGTTTATCCCCTATTATTTTTTCATCATGAACCTGGCTGTTTTTCTGGGTATTAAAAGGTATTTCAAAGGCAGTCAAACCGTAAATTGGGAGCGCGCCAAAAGAGGAACAAAATAATGTGGACCCGGGTAAAAATAGGGCTGTTGATGCCCATGCTTTTTTCCCAATATCTTTTGTTGGCGCAATTCAATTGCACCTCTTTTATCGAAACAGACCAAAATGTTGTCGATGGCCAGCAATTTTTGCCTGGCGATGTAATTTGCCTTTACCCCGGTTTGCGGTCTTTTTTACTTTTTAACAATCTGCATGGAACTGAAGAACAGCCCATAACAATCGTTAACAATATAGGGCAAGTGGTAATAGATACCGATCATTTTTATGGTATCAAATTCAGCAATTGCAGCCATATCCGTTTTACAGGGACAGGAAACAACGATATTGATTATGGCATTTATATCCGGCGTGTGGGCAAGGGAGCAGGCATAAGTATTGACGATCTGAGTACTGATTTTGAGCTGGACCACCTCCGTATTTCAAATACGGCTCTTGGGGGCATCTATGCGAAGACTGACCCTGATTGCAGTTTTCAGGCAACCCGCGACAATTTTACATTTACGAATCTTCACATCCACAATTGTTGGCTGCACGATATTCAGGATGAAGGATTATATATTGGTAGCTCAAAATATACGGGTCAATACCTTCCGGATTGCGACACCACGGTATTGCCGCATATTGTAACAGGCGTCCATATTCACGACAACCTGGTGGAGCATACCGGTTGGGACGGCATACAGGTTAGCTCCTCTCCGATTGATTGCCAAGTTTATAACAATACCATTCGTTACGATTCCTGGCGCGAAACGCACTTTCAGATGTCGGGTATTCTCATTGGAGGTGGTTCTAGTTGCAATTGCTATAACAACCATATTGCACATGGCAAAGGAGATGGCATAGATGTGTTTGGAAGCGGGGAAATGAGGTTTTACAACAACCTGATCATAAATGCTGGCCGCAGTTTTCAAGCTGATGACCCATCCCAGTCCAAGCATGGTATTTTTATTGGCGACGCACCTGATGGTAGCCCTGTTAAAATAAAATTACTTTACAATACCATCGTAAGTCCAAAAAGCACAGGCATCCGTTTTTTTAATGCAAATTCAACTGAGAATCTTATTGTTAATAATATCATCATAGATCCCGGCAATTTTGGGCAAATTGGCCAACAAGCTTTTTTCAATCATCAGTTGTCAGCAGATCAGTTCACCTTGTCCAACAATTTATTTTCAGATAATATAAACACGCCCAAGTTTATAGATCCCACGCATAATTTTGATCTAAAGCCTAATTCACCGGCAGTGAATGCGGCCATGGATGCCGGAAACTATCAAATAAACTTTGATGTACTGATGCGCCCCAGGCCCCACAACGGTGCTTATGACATAGGTGCTTTCGAAAGTCAGGACCCCTATGCTAGCCTGAACGACAACCGATCTGCGAAAGAGATCTTTGAATTCAGAATTCAAGCAAAGCCTTTTTCCAGTCTACTTTTGCTTCAAATGACTGCATTTAAACAAGTTCAGGTCCTTATCCAATTGACAAGGATGGATGGCGGAATCGTGTATCAGTCTCAAAAACATCATATACCACAGGGAGAGTCATCTATGCAACTTGATGTTGCACATTTGGCAAAAGGCCTTTATTTGTGTACCATAGTGGCTGATGGCTATATAACTGCGAAAAAAATTGTTCTTTTTTAATCATTAATCCCATAAGCTATGTCAGTAGCTGGCCTAAAAAAAATAATTCCCAGGCATTTTGGCTATTATTTGCGTCAATGGCGCTTATATATGCGCGGCCTGGCTAATAGGGGGAATGCCTATTATTGCCCGCTTTGCAACCAAAGCTATCGCAAGATGTTTGACGGTGGTTTTGACCTGCCGGTTATCAAAAAGATGCAGATAATTGGCGCCGGACGCCGCAAATCAGTTATTTGTCCGGGTTGCAACTCGACAGACCGTGACCGTTTATTATATCTATATATCAATCAGCATATTGAGACAGCCAAAACGCTTAGAATCCTGCACATTGCCCCTGAGCCTGCATTGGCCCCTTATTTGCAAAAGCTTGCACCTGAAAATTATGTTGCCGGCGTGAAATACCACGAAGGATTTTACTATAGTAAAAACATCAAACTATTTGATATAAAGGATATTCCATATGATAATGACTCCTTTGACCTCATCCTTTGTAACCATGTACTGGAGCACATTGATAATGACAGTAAGGCCATGCAGGAACTAAGCAGGGTTTTGGCTCCCGGAGGAAAAGCTATCCTTCAGGTACCTTGGTCTCCCTTGCTCGAAAAAACCATCGAAGACCCTTCAATAACCAACACAGCCAAAAGGGAGGAATTATTTGGACAGTTCGACCATGTGAGGCTTTATGGCAAAGACTACCCAGAACGCCTCAGAAATGCTGGTTTTAAGGTGCATATTATAGACCCAAAAATATTAACCAATGAAAACATTCAGGCCAAATATTTCGCTATTAATCTAAATGAGGTTATATTTGTAGGTGAAAAACAAACTTAACATGGCCTTTTACCAAAATAGTAGATGGCTTTCGGGCTATTCATCAGAAAAAATAATTCAGCTTGTAAGTATATTTTCTTTGCTGATGCTAATAACCTTGGTGGCAAAATCAAATTCGCCTGATCATAATCCATTTAAGTATTATTTTGAAACCCTTCCCTACCCCCATTACAATTCAACTATAGAGCAAAATGCAGGTAGTGTTATGCTCCTGTTTAATAAAACAGATATCACTCCAGAAGGTGCAACAGCACAGCAGATACACGAAAAAGCATTGAATTACAAT
>CAYTUA010000508.1:0-3206 GCA_964440855.1 uncultured Lentimicrobiaceae bacterium | reverse complement strand
GGTGCCTTTATCCTTTACAGGAGATGGCACAAAAGGCAGAAAAAAACCTATATGGCATCCGATGAAATCATCGGTGGTTATCAATTGCGGGTTATAGAGCACAATCCGCGCACCAACGACGCCCAAGTAGTTCTGCACCTGTCGCATCCGGATAACACACTTCATGTAGAACCGGTTTCCGTTGAGTTTATTGATAAAAAGCGAAATTTCGAGGCTTTCGAACTGAGCGGGTTCCTTGAGGAAGAAATGATTCCCAAATTAGCTGAAGATAAGCAGTCAGCCCTTGTGAAGTTTTACAAAAGCGATTTCCTGCGCGGTATCAGAAACAACGAAATCAAACTGTTTCGTTTTCGGTTTGTGTGGCAGTTGAAGGATGGTAAAAAGCTAAAAACACATGAATTGGCCATTTCAGCGAGGTATATCTTTTTTAAACCCGATTCAGGTTTTTTCAACTAAGCCCTGAAAACGTAGTTTTCTTTCAAAGCCGCCAGCCACAGTCTGCTCAAAGCCAAGTTTTTTCAGGTATTTGATAAAAGCAGGATTGCTGCTTTCAACCTTTACCAATTCTACACCTGTTTCGGCCAGTTTTTTATAAAGTTGGCCATACACAAAGCGGCCATTCTTGAAATCGCGGTATTCGGGCAGCACATAATCCAAGGCAACATGCAGCTCCTTGGCTGTTTCGGTGTGTGCCAAAAAAACACCCGAAACAGCCATATCCCGTAAGGTAAGATAACACTTTGTCTCAGAATCAGGTGTGTAACTAAAACCAGGGAAAAACTTTTCAATGTCGTTCCTGTGAAAATCCAAAAAGCGCATCAGATAGCGGCTATCAGGGGCCACTTCCAGAATTTCGAAAACCTCTTGCTTACCATAAATCTGATACAAATAATAGATATCAACAAGGACGATAAAACCATTCAGCAAACCTACAGGTAACGAACCAATTACGAAACCATAAGCAGAAAACAACATGGCTCCTGCCAGGTTAATCCAGCGGAATTTCACAATCGAACGCATGGTCATCGAAATGGCTATAATGACCGATGCGGCAAAGCCGATATATTCCAGATAATTAATTTCCATGCTACCTCAGCTTTTCTTTAAACCCCAACTTTCTGCTGCCCAAAATCCTGATAGAAAAAGTGGCAAAGGCCACCACCGAAATGGAACTGATGGGCATCAAAATGGCCGCAATCAGGGGCGAAAGCATGGCACTGACGGCAAAAGACAAGCCTATCACATTGTAGAAAAACGAAATAGCAAAGCTGGAGCGGATAACCCAAAAGCTGCTTTTGGTAAATTGCAGAAAACGGTCGAGCTGTCCAAAACGGCCTGATTCCAGAATGGCATCGCAGGCAGGCGAAAAACTAAATACATCATCGGCAATACTGATGCCTGTATCGCTTTCGGACAGGGCACCGGCATCATTCAGTCCGTCGCCAATCATCAAAACGTTTTTGCCTGCTGCCTTTAGCTTGTTCACATAGGCTTTTTTGTCGGTTGGGCTTTGGTTAAAATGCAATTGGGCCTCTTTACCAAATACGGTCCGTAAATTGTCGCTTTCGCCATCATTGTCACCCGAAATCAAATGCAATTCATAGCGTTCGCCCAGTCGGCTGATAACCTGCTGCAAACCTTCACGATAACTGTTTCCAATGCTAAAGTATCCAAGCATTTTCCCGCCAATGCTCACATAAACACGGCTCTCGGTGGAAGCTTCATCATCTTTTTCGCCACTTACAAACTTGCGGGAACCAATATTTACACGAACATCCGCAAAGCTGGCAGTTATGCCCATGCCGGGCACTTCATCAAAGCTATCCGGTTCGTTATAAGTCGTTTCCTTGAGGTGATCGTTCAAAACAGCACTGAGCGGATGGCTCGAATGACGCACCACTGAACGAATGAATATTTGTTCTTCCTCTGAAAGCGATTTCCCATGGAAGGCAATCTTTACGGCACGGCTGAGCGTAATTGTACCAGTTTTGTCAAAAACGATGGCTGTGGTGCGGTATAATTGTTCAATCACATCCGTTTTCTTAATATAAAATCCTTTTCGGCCAAAAACACGCATGGTACTGCCAAAGGTAAATGGCACGGTGAGTGCCAGTGCGCAAGGGCAAGCAATAATCAATACCGAAGCCAGCACATAAACCGCAGTGCCTATGCCATCGGCCTGAAACCAATAGAGCGCGGCCGTAAAGGCAATTACAAGTACTGTGGCCGTAAAATACTGGCTTACATTGTTGATGGTATTGCGCAGGCTACTCGCCTCATCCTGATCTGCTTTTTGGTTCCACAGTTGTGTCAGGTAACTCTGCTCTACTGCTTTCTCCACCTCCAACTCGATGGAGCTGCCCACTTGTCGGCCCCCGGCATAGATAAAATCGCCCGGCTGCTTGGGCACAGGTACAGCTTCCCCTGTTACAAATGAATAGTCGATGTTTCCCCTTCCCTTAACAATATGGGCATCAGCCGGAATCAATTCCTGATTTCGCACCAGGATGCGGTCACCGGGGACAAGGTTTTTTATCGGAACAATTTCCTCAATGCCCTCTACAATGCGGGTTACGGCCACCGGGAAATAGGATTTGTAATCGCGCTCGAACGAAAGGGCTTCGTATGTTTTTCCCTGATACCATTTGCCAATCAGCAAAAAGAACAGCAAGCCGGCAAGCGAATCCATATAACCAATACCATTGCCGGTGAACACCTCGTAAGAGCTTTGAATAAACAAGGCCATAATGCCCAGGGTGATGGGCAAGTCGATACTGATGATTTTGTGCTTCAGTCCTTTCCATGCAGAAATATAATAGTCGTTGGCACTATAAAACACAACTGGCAAAATCAATACAAAACTCAGCCAGCCAAACACATGCTTAAATTCCTGTTCCAACAAATCGCCGCCCGGCACATATTCCGGAAAGCTGTACATCATGATGTTGAGAAAGCTGAAGCTGGCTATACCAATTTTGACCAACAGGTTGCGGTTGGTTTTTGAGCCTTTCTTTTCTTCCAGGTCATCCAGGGTGATTTCGGGTACATAATGAATGGCCGCCAGCAACTCGGCAAGTTGTCTCAGGCTGATCTGATTGTTCTTAAAGGTGACATACACTTCCTTTTTGGGGAAGTTCACATTGGAATATACAATGCCCGGATGGAGCGTATTGAGGTGCTCTAGCAGCCAGATACATGAGGCACAA
>CAYTUA010000507.1:0-6390 GCA_964440855.1 uncultured Lentimicrobiaceae bacterium | reverse complement strand
CACAGATTGGGCGCGTCGCTGCGAAAGGATGTCGTTGCGTTCTTCTGTATCCCGGTTATCTGTATGCGAACCCAATTCGATAATAATGGTTGGGTTTTTTTGCAGCGTTTCGATAAGGCCTTGCAGGGAGTCTTCATATTGTGGTTGCAATTCCCAGCGCGCCAGTTCATAAAGGATATCGGGCAAAGGAATAGGTTCCTCAGGAATAGGTTCGAGCAAAAAGTCTTTCACAAAATCGCGGCTGAATTCCACTCCCACCGTGGTTTCCATGGCTGTTTGGGTGAAATAGTTATCCTTGTCAACGATAATTTCGTAAGTGGTGTTTTTGTTAAGCTGGCTGGCGCCAAAAAGGTAATAGCCCTGATCATTGGTGCGGGTGCTTACCGTCATACCATCGGAGCCAACCAATTTTACAGAAGCATCTTCAACAAACTGGAGTGTTTTCTCATTCTTTATTGTCCCGCCAAGGGTAAACAAAACAGGTGGTTCAATAAAATAAAAGATGTTGTCAACTCCACGCACATTGCCCCTATTTGATGAGAAAAACCCATATTCCTCATCAGGATGGAATACAACAGCAAAATCATCTCCGGTAGAATTGATTGGTGATTTCAGGTTGCGTGGGCTTCCCCAATTGCCGCCTGTATCAATGGTACTAACAAAAATATCGAGCCCTCCCATGCCGCCATGGCCGTCGGAAGCAAAAAACAAGGTTGTATCATTTCTAAGAAAAGGAAATACCTCATCACCGATTGTGTTTACAACAGGGCCAATGTTCAAGGGCCTGCTAAATGGCTGGCTGGTTGATTCGCGCATGCTTACCCAGATATCCTTGCCGCCAAATCCACCCCTGCGGTTGGCCGAAAAATACATGATCAGCTCATTTTCGCTCAAGGTTGGGTGGCCAATGATATCCAATGTATCAACCCCTTTTATTTCAACCAGTCGCGGCTGGCCCCAGTTACGCCCCGTCCGTGAACTGGTGTAAATCTGGCAACCCGACTCACGTAATTCGTGGTTTTCGCAGCGTGTGAAATACAGTGTGCTGAACTTGCTGTTGACAAAGGGGGCGCCTTCATTGGCGTTTGTGTTAACAATTTCTTGGTCATCAAGCAAAACAGGAGTACTCCATTCATCTTTGCTATCCAGCCTGGCAGTAAATAATGCGCTGAAATTCTGGTTTGTCCAACCATCTTTTTCTTTCCCGGGCGCACTTTCGCGGGTGGAGGTGAAAATAATTTCGCGGTAGTTGCTTGAAGAAAATGCGGCCGCAAAATCGGATTCACGCGAGTTGATTTTCTTTAATTCAGTGACTTCATATTTTGACGGGTTCGCAATCCACTCTTCTATCAAGGCAGCTGTTTCTGCACCTTTCGGGCCTCTGGGGTCGTCGGGTACTCTTTCGCTGTAAAGGTTAAAATATTCGATGGCTTCCTCATATTTGCCATTTATTTTGAGCAGTTCGGCATAATTCAGCAGTATTTGCGGTTCGCGTTGATCCATTTCGGCGCGTAGCAGGCGTCTGTAAGTGGCTTCGGCGCGACGGTAGTTTCCGGTTAGCCGGTAACTCTCGGCCATGCGATAGGTAATGCGGTCGCGTTCGTCTGAATTGCGTTTTACTTTGTTGTAGGCTTTACGATACCTGTCAGCTGCAATGCTGTATTGCTTGCGTTCGAATGCCTCATCAGCAAGCCGTGCAGGATTGCGTCTTTGCCCAAAAGCATTTAGGCCAAACAAAAGCCCTATAAGACAGAGGATAAGTATTTTGCTGTTAAGTTTCATGTAAAGCACTTTGAAAAATTGACCAATTGTGTATAAACGTAATTTGGTTTAATTTATTGGGCTATTAATTGTTTCTGATCCCGCATCCTCATCTTCCTTTGTTTTTTCTGTTTCAGCATCAGGTTCAGCGACGGGTTTTGCCTGTTTGGCTGTTTCTTTTTTCTCTTTCAAAAATTCCGTATAGCGGGTTTCCCGGTCGATTCGTTGCACTTCCTTGTCTATTTCATTTTTGAAATCAGACGATGCTGTTTTCATTTCATTGATAATCTTTCCCAGATTACGCGCCACCTCTGGTATTCTTTTTGGGCCGAATACGACAACCAATACGATGATGATCAAAAAAATCTCACCTGAACCGAAACTAAAAAATAGCAGCATGTGAATTTTGGATTATGCAAAAGCAAAAGTAATAAAACTCTCTTGTTAATTTAGAAAAAAAGCCCCGGTTTCTTAAACATAAGAAACCGGGGCTTTAATATGGTACTTAACCTATTAAAAAAAACAGGCTAAGATTTTCTTTTTCCAGAGGATTTGGCTGCAGCCTGTTTTTCCAGCTGTGCACGCTCTTGTTTGTCACCACCCAGCAAGTCGTAAGCTATTGGGCTGGCATTAAACAAGGACGAATAAGTACCCACTAAAATACCTACCAACAAGGCAAATACAAACCCACGGATAACTTCACCACCTAAGATGGCAATGATTGACAATACCAAAATTGTGGTACCGGAAGTGTTTACAGTACGGGCCAAAGTCTGGTTCAGACCGCTGTTCATATTGTCTTTCAGCGTACGCTTAGGGAACAGGGAAACATCTTCGCGGATACGGTCAAAGATGATAACTGTATCGTTGATTGAGTACCCGATGATGGTTAAGATGGCAGCAATAAAGGCCTGGTCGATTTCCATGCTGAAGGGCAATATGTTATAAAACAAGGAGAAAATACCCAACACAATAATGGAGTCGTGGAAAAGTGCAATGATACCAGCCAAGCCATATTGCCAGCGTTTAAATCGCAAGGCTATGTAAATGAATATGATAAGTAGCGAAATGAGGACTGCTGAAATGGCCTTGTTGCGGATATCATCTGCAATAGTTGGGCCTACTTTTTGAGAGCTCAGTATACCAACATATTTGTCTTCAGCTTCTTCGTCAGAAGTAAACTGGTTGTAAGTGATTGGTGCTGCAAAGAAATCTGACAGGCTCTTATAAAGCATTTGCTGCAGAATTGAATCTACACCAGGACTATCGTCTTCAATAAGGTATTTGGTAGTAATTTTCACTTGTCGTGAAGGACCAAATGTTTTCACCTCAGGCGCTCCATCGATAAATTCTGTTGTGAGCGCATCGCGGATTTCATTCACAGTAACATCCTGATCAAAACGAACCAAATAGGTACGACCACCAGTAAAATCAACACCATAGTTCAATCCCCTGAACGTGAGGGAGGCTATGCTGATAAGAATAACTACGATAGAAAGAATATAAGCTTTCTTACGCATATTTATAAAGTTGAAGTTGCTGTCGGCGAGGAAGTTGTTGGTGAACTTATTGCCAAAAGTGATCTTTTTGTTGTGATCGAGCAAGTAAACAAAGATCATACGCGACACAAAAATGGCGGTAAACAGTGAAGTAAGCAAACCGATAATCAAGGTAGTGGCAAAACCTTGAACAGGTCCTGTACCGAAAGTGTAGAGCACAATACCGGTGAGCAAAGTGGTTACGTTACCGTCAATAATTGCCGAATAAGCGTTTTTATAACCATCATTTATAGCGAGGCGGATACCTTTTCCAGCCCTTATTTCTTCTTTGATACGCTCATAAATGATTACGTTGGCATCAACAGCCATCCCCAATGTAAGGACGATACCAGCTATACCCGGCAGGGTAAGCACAGCACCCAAAGAGGCAAGCACACCCAGCAGGAAAAAGATATTGGTAAACAGGGCAAGGTCGGCAATAAAGCCAGATTTGTTGTAATAAAACACCATATACATCAACACGAGAATAAAGGCAATAACGAAGGACCAAAGGCCGGCGTTAACTGCTTCACGTCCGAGTGAGGGGCCCACAACGGCTTCTTCCATGATGTGGGCTGGTGCAGGTAACTTACCTGCTTTGAGAATGTTGGCCAGGTCAAGCGCTTCTTCAACATCCATATCACCTCCTGAGATGGATGAGCGCCCGCTGGGGATTTCATCATTTACGACAGGATATGAATACACATAGCCGTCGAGCACAATGGCCACTTGCCTGCCGATGTTTTCACCCGTAAGCCTCCTCCAGATTTTGGCACCTTCAGTATTCATCTGAATGGTAACTTCAACTTTTCCATTTTGATCATAATCCTGGCGTGCATCTGAAATAACCTCGCCACCCAAAGCAGCTTTGTTATCGCGCGAAGCCTTCAGGGCAACCAATTCAAGAAATTCCGGATCTCCGGGTGTATTGGCACGTGGCTTTACGGTCCAGGCCAGTTTCATATTGCGTGGAAAAATGCTGTTGGTTCTACGTAAAAGTTGATTTATACGTGCTGTGTCCTTCACAAGGGCCGTACCAACGCGTGCTGTATTGCCGGGGAAATACTGACCCGATTCGTTGGGGAAATAGGATGGCATCAGGTAGGCATACAAGGGGTTTTCCCTGGCATATTTCTGAAAATCGACATCATCCATTTGATCTGTGTCGGTTTCCAATTGATCAAGCAAGCTGCTGGCTGTGTCGCCTTCTGCTGCCATTTCAAGCAGGCTGTCGGCATCACTTATTTCAGTATCCGTTACAGTTTCGGTTGATTCGGTGCTGGGTTCATCAGAGGAAACGTCCTGATCTTCAGATTCTGTAATCACTCCAAGCCTTTCATTGGCTTCATCAAAAAAGGTATACACCTCAGAAAAGTTATAGGTTTCCCAAAATTCGAGCTGGGCTGTTCCTTGCAGCAATTTCCTAACGCGTTTTGGGTCTTTTACACCCGGTAATTCAACAAGGATACGGCCCGAAGTGGCCAATTGCTGAATATTGGGTTGCGAAACGCCAAAACGGTCGATACGGGTGCGCAATATCTGAAATGAACGGTCGATGGCATCATCTGTTTCAACACGGATCATCGAAAGCACTTCGCTGTTGGTTGAGTTCACTGTGATGCCCTTGTCCCTGAATTCAAAAAGGAAAATGGATGCGAGCCTTGCGTTGGGATCAACCTGCTCAAAGGCCTCGCCGAAAAGGCTGAGGAAATCTTGCTGGCTGCCGCGCTGGTTTTCAGTCGCCAGGCGCATGGCCTCAACAAAGGTTGGATCTTGGCTGTTACCAGAAAGGGCCTGGATAATGTCCTTTACAGATACTTCCAATACTACGTTCATCCCCCCACGAAGGTCGAGGCCCAGGTTGATTTCACGTTCCTTGGCATCGCGATAGGTGTATTTATCAATAAGGATATTGTAAACTACCTGGTTATCAATCGAGTCGAGGTAATAGGTTTCTTGCGCCTTGGCAATTGAGTCATAGTAATACCCAAAGAGGATTTCATCCCCGGCTGCCAATTCTTCCGCCAATCTGAAGGTCTTCTCACTTTGGGCATAATCCTTTGCTTTATTCTCAACGCGGCTGGTTACGAATGTAAACGACAGCTGGTAAAGTGATACAAGTGCAAAGGCAATGGCAAAGACCTTAATAGCTCCTTTGTTTTGCATTTTAAATGATTAATTTTGGTTAAATATCTTCTTTTTAAGTTCTTTTTAAGAGGGTGCAAAATTAGAATAATATTTGATAACAACCAATATTTCAGGTATTAATTAAAAAATATTGGTTTTCAGTGGCTTAGTTTGTTGGATGATTTCAAAACAGAGTCACTTTTCGTTATTTCATTGATTCATTTCATTTGTTTGAAAAAAGGGTTTTAGCTTGCAAGGTATGTTGATGTTAAGTTTAGCAGGCTGAAATACAACTAGAAAGCGCATTAATACCGCATCCACTTTACCAATTCTTTGTAGCTGGGTTTTTTGCCATACATGAGTATACCTGTTCGGTAAATTTTGGCTGCCAGCCAAGTGGTAAAAACAAAACCGGCAGCGAGCAAGGCCATTGAAAGTGCAAGCTCCCAGAAAGGCACGCCAAATGGAATCCGGACCATCATCAATATGGGCGAAGTGAAAGGGATCATGGATAACCAGAAAGCAACCGGACCATCGGGGTTGTTCACAACAAAGTTGGATGCTACAATCCCCAGTATCAAAGGGGCCGAAACAGGCAACATAAATTGCTGGGTGTCGGCCTCATTGTCCACAGCCGAGCCAATGGCAGCAAAAAGTGAGGCATATAGCAGATAACCACCCAGAAAATAAAACAGAAAACTAAAAATCATAACCTCAAAATTGATGGACCGGATAATTTCAAAAATTTCTCCGGTATTGTTGCCTGCCATTTGGGATTCAGTTATTTGCTGTTCTTGCAGCAAGCCACTGGCTGGCGACATCATTTCGGCTGATGATGCCAGCTTGTCGGGGCCAAACAACAATACAAAGCTACTGTAGAGCATGGTGGTGAGCAATACCCACAGCAAAAACTGTGTAAGGCCAACGAGGGCAACACCTGTAATTTTTCCCATCATCAGCTGGA